>JAIEDJ010000160.1 GCA_029068025.1 Oscillospiraceae bacterium
GCGAGTAATAGTAGATCGGAGAAGCGATCACTAATGCTTCACATTCACGCATAAGAGGAAAAATGTCGCGCATATCGTCCTTTTGCACACACTCGCCGTTCAATGTTTTTCGGCACTTGTCGCAATTCTTGCAGCCTCGTATATCCATACTACCGATCTGCTTTACCGATACGCTATGCCCGGCTTTTTTCGCCTCATTTGCAAACGCGTCCACAAGGCAAGCCGTATTCCCGTTGGGGCGCGGACTTCCGTTAATAACTAAAACATTCACGGCATTTCCCCATCACTTTAAATTATCTTCAAAGAATTTTTCGAGTTTATTAAACGGAATAATATCCGTTCGGTCGTAAAGATCGGTGTGAACGGCATTCGGAATAATGAGAAGCTCTTTGTTTTCGGGAACGGGATTACCGTTCATCATAGCGGCAAACGCGTCCTTGCCGAAATAGCACGAGTGCGCCTTTTCGCCGTGCATGATCAGCACCGCGCCGCGAATTTCATTTGTGTAATGCAGCAGCGGCATATTCATAAACGACATACAGCCGGTTTTGTTCCAGCCGCCGTTGGAGTTGAGCGAACGTGCGTGATATCCGCGTTTTGTCTTGTAATAATCGTAGTAATCCTTAACAAAAAACGGTGCGTCCTCGGGAAGCGGATCGACTACGCCGCCGCCAAGCTCATAAATACCGCTCCTGTATTCGGCGGTACGCTGAGCGTTGAGGGACTTGCGCTTTTCGTAGCGCGCCTGTTCCGTATTCTCCGAATCAAAATACCCGTTTGCGTTGACGCGGCTCATATCGTACATAGTGGACGCGACTGCCGCCTTGATACGCGTGTCAATCGCCGCCGCGTTCAGCGCCAGACCGCCCCAGCCGCATATTCCGATAATACCGATCTTTTCGGGATCAACATTCTCTTGAACTGAAAGAAAATCCACCGCCGCCTGAAAATCCTCGGTGTTAATGTCGGGAGAAGCCATATAACGAGGCTCGCCGCCGCTTTCTCCCGTGAAAGACGGGTCAAACGCAATAGTTACAAATCCGCGCTCTGCCATTGTCTGCGCGTACAGCCCGGAGGACTGCTCCTTTACAGCGCCGAACGGTCCGCAAACCGCGATAGCCGCGAGTTTTCCTTCCGCGTTCTTCGGCACATACATATCCGCCGCCAGAGTAATGCCGTAACGGTTATGGAACGTTACCTTGCTTTGATCTACCTTGTCGCTTTTCGGAAAAGTCTTATCCCACTCGTTAGTTAAATTAAGTTTTGCGTTTTCCATAATAAAACCTCCTTATTTAAAAACAATTCGCAAAACGGCTTACTGCGTTCGCCTAGCCTAGCGTACTCACTCCGCTTCGCTCTGTTCGCACGCTCGCTTTCGCAAATTGCATCTCTTACAGTTGCGACTTCTCGATCTTATAAATCAAATGATCGAGACAGTCAATTCGTTTTTGATTTGTGTGAACCTCGTCAAGCAAGTGCTTGCGATGTTTTGCGAGAATATTGAGCGCTGAACGGATTTTACCATTAAGTATCAGTTGTGCGCATTCTTCCGTGAAGCTGCCGCAGCCCGCGTCGATCAGATTTTGCATTACGATACCGCGAATGTCCGAAAATTCTGCCATCTCACCGCCTCCCTTGGGTTTCTGTAATTATTATAATCCATTTCAAGCATTATGTCAAATACCTGTTTTTTATTATATATTATTCTTGACAAGAATAATTCAACCGTGTATAATATAAATAATGGGGGCGATAAAATGGAAATTCGAGTTTTGAGATACTTTCTTGAAATAGCGCGTGAGGGGAATATGACCCGTGCCGCGGAAGCTCTGCATATATCCCAGCCGTCACTTTCAAAGGAAATGAAAGCGCTTGAGGACGAGTTGGGGCATAAGCTGTTTCACCGAAACCGCAGCGGACTAAAGCTCACCGACGCGGGAATGTTATTAAGGCAGCGGACGGAGGATATCCTCGATATGGTGGACAAGACCGCCGCCGAATTCGGCGCTCTTGACGAGATAAACGGCGGCGATATTTATATAGGCTGCGCGGAATCGGAACAGATATGCCATCTTGCGCGGGTAATAAAATCGCTTAAGGAGAAATATCCGCTGCTTCGGTATCATCTTTCAAGCGGCAACACGGAACAGGTCGCGGAGAAGCTGGACAAGGGGCTGCTCGATCTCGCGTTTATCGTTGAGCCGCCCGATCTGTCGAAATACAATTACATCGAAATTCCAGGTGCGGATGTGTGGGGTGTTGTAATGCGGCGCGATAGTCCTCTTGCGCGAAAAAAGTCTATTCGCCCCGACGATCTGTACGGACTGCCGCTTATCTGTTCGGCGCAGGCTATGCGTGTGGATATTCCGCGCTGGTGCGGGGAAAAGGCGGATATGCTGAATTTTTCGGGAACGGTCAATCTCTGTTACAACGGCTCGGTATTTGTCAAAGAGGGGCTCGGTTATATGCTCACATTTGACGGACTTATTGATACAAGCGATGAAAGCGGATTGTGTTTTCGCCCGCTTAAACCTCGCCTTGAAACGAAAATGTTCATTATTTGGAAGAAATACCAGATGTTCACGCCTATAGCGGAGCTGCTGCTTAATGAATTGAAAGAACATTTTTCTTGAATTGATTTTGAAGCTCGTTCAAAAAAACTTCTGCCGCCTTTGAAAAAACTTGATATTTTTTCCAGACTATGTTAAGACCGACCTCGACTTCAGGCTCAAGCGGCTTGAATACAAGCGTACTGTTTTCGTATTCGGGGATTATCCCGTCAAGGCAAAGCGCACACCCGACGTTTTCCTCAACCATAAGCGAAGCGTTGTACAGCAAATTATAAGTAGCGACTATATCCAAGGATTCGTATTCCCTGCCGAGCCAGCCGGAAAGCTCGTTGTGCGCCATAGACTGCCGCGAAGCGATAAGCGGGATATTATTCAGATCGTCGGGCGTAATATAATCTTTTTCGGCAAGCTTATGATCGCGGCGCATTAACAAGCCCCACTTGTTTTTAGCGGGTAATCTGATAAAATCGTATTTCTTGATATCAGCGGGTTCGATCAGAATTCCGAAATCAAGCAGCCCTCTGTCAAGACGTTCGTTCACATCGTCGGCGTTTCCGCTGAACAGGTAAAAATGTATTCCCGTATGCTCTGCCCTCACCGCTTCGGCAGCTTTTGAAATAATGCGGAAGCCCTCGGTCTCGCCGCCGCCGATGTATATGTCGCCGCTTACGTTCTCGGCTGACGAGGTTATCTCCGCTTTGGTTTTCTCCATAAGCTCAACCATTTCCTCGGCGCGTTTCCGCAATATCAAGCCCTCCTCCGTGAGGGTTATTTTTCTGCTTCCGCGTATAAGAAGCTGCTTGCCAAGCTCCTGCTCCAGATCCATAAGCGCTCTTGACAGCGGCGGCTGCGTCATATGAAGCAGCTCGGCGGCGCGGGTTATGCTGCCCTCTCTTGCTACCGTCAGGAAGTATTGTAATACACGAATATCCATAGCGTCCTCCCTTAAATTTATTAAATATAGTATATCATAATTTTCGATACTTTTCAAGTATGGTTTTCTATTTAATATATGTATTTGATATTTAAACGAAATTGTAGTATAATGTAGAGAAGGAGATGATCATATGACTATACAGGACGTTATCGACAGCTTCCGCGAAGGTGCGGAGAAAAGACTTGAGGACGAAGAGTTTGCCAAAAATCTTTTTCAGGACGCGATACGTGTTACTATG
>JAIEDJ010000016.1 GCA_029068025.1 Oscillospiraceae bacterium
ATATTTGAGCGATCCGCAGCCGTAAAACGCTTTTTCTCCAAGCTTTTCGGTTCGCGGAGGGATCGCGGCGATCCGCAGATATTTGCAGCTGTAAAAGCACATTTTCGGAATTTCTCTGATCCCTTTTCCGAAGATCACAAATTGAACGCCGCTTTCCGCAAACGCCGCTTCGCCAAGCTTTTTGATATTATCGGGAAACGCCACACGCTTGGCGCACGATTTGGAAAACGCGTTCGCTCCGATCTCGTTTACAAGCATACCGCCTATATACTCGGGGATAATTATTGACTTTTCCGAGCCGTGGTAGTTGGTGATCCTTATCCGTTTTGATTTCTTGCGGAACGAGTAGCCGTACTCCTCCGCTTCCTTTTCGGTAAGCGAGATCTTCGGTATCTCTGCCGGTTCTATCTCCCACAGATAATCCGGAACATAAATTCTTTCATGCTTCACCGGAGGACGGTCTGTAAACCGCCGATAAATTGTTTCCCACTTGTCCCAATCGGTATGAGGAGTGAAAATTTCCGGCATTTCGGCATTATCCTGATTTTTGATATATACGTTCTCCGAATTTTTGGGAATTTCTTTTTCCGAATTTTGTTTTACGGCTTTATTTTTGTCGTAATCGGACTTTAAGGCTGCCGCGCCGGCGAGCGCCTTGATTCCCGATGTTATCAATGTTTTTAAGTATCTGTAATTCATTAAACGCTCCTATGTTATAGTGTGATAATCCTTGTAAAACGCTCCGAAGTCCTTGATTTTTTCCTCGTTAAGATTCTTGGTTATAGGAAACAGCACCCGAGCCGCACCGTCATCAAACGTGAGATACGGCGTGAAGCTCTTGCTGATCTCGTAATCGGGCGGGAACTGATTTGATACCCAGCCCGGATCACACGAGTACACGAAGATCTTGTCCGTTGCGTAATCACGCGCAAGCGAATGAGTCATCATATTCAGCGAAGCCTTTGCCATATTTGTGTGAGTGTGCCGCGTGAGCTTGGGCTTTTCGTTAAATCTGCCCTCGACGGAGCTCACATTGATAATAAAACGGTTTCGCGGTTCACCTTTCATAATACGCCGCAAGCCGCTTGTTAAGAGGAACGGCGCGGTAACATTGATCAATTGGACTTCAAGCATCTCCCGAACCGAAACTTCCTCGGGCTTGCGCACCCATGAGTTGTCGTTCGCGGTCTCGCCGTAATCGCAAAGCTGATTGCTTGCAATGGACAACACGCTCCCGGTCATGGGAATAGGCAAAAGATTTCCGCTTTCAAGAAGCAGCTCATTTTCGTGAGCTTCCAAAGCCGCGTAATATTCCGAGGATTTTTTCACTGTCTGGGCGGCGTTGTTTATCAGAATATCCAAGCCGTTTTCGCCGCAGATGTTCTCGATCTGAGAGATCAAAACGTCCATGCAGTCAACGTGAAGCAAATCGAATCCGATAATATATAAGCGGTTCTTGAATTCCTCAAAATCCGGCTCACGCATATATTTTTCAAGCGCCGATCTCGGGTAGCGCGTGACCGCGATCACGGACGCGCCCTGCCGCAGCAGCCTTAAACAGGCCGCAAAGCCGATCTTTATCCGGCCGCCCGTTACAACGGCGAAACGTCCCGAAAGATCGCAGTAGGTCTCGCGCATTTTGCGGTTCAGTTCGGCGCACTCGGGGCAAATTCCGTAATGTTCGATATTGCGCTGGCGGCAAATTAAGCAGATCCTCATATTGACAAATTTCCTTTTATATGTTACAATATAATCATCGGTAGTTTATACAAAATGCCCTTCCCCCACGAAGGCGAAGCAGCTTGCTGCCCGATGACCCGCATAGCTCAACGTGAGAGCTTCCACTCCGCATCTGGATGATTACGGTTCAACTCCGTATGCGGGTATTATTGAATATTAATTCTTGGTTTAATTATATCACATTTTTCGTGTGATGTCAATTAATGCCGGGTTTAAAAATGCCGCGGTAATTCGCGGTATTTTTGTATTGACAAGGCTATGAAAATGTGTTATAATTATCCTGTCGGTAGTTTATGTAAAATCCCTCTCCGCACGGAGGAGAAGCGGCTTGCCGCCCGGCAGCCCGTATAGTTCAACGTGAGAACGGCCGTCCCACAATTGACGGAAATGTGACGGCGGTTAAACTCCGCCAACGGGCGCTTTTGATTATTCGGAGCGCTGCTCCTTGACTATAGCACTATATAAAATCAGGCACCTGGAGCGAAAATACGCTTCAGGTGCCATTTTGTGTTTATCCGTGACCGTGACCGTTTCCGTGGTGTCCGGGTTCGGAAGATGTTGAACTGGTATCATTACTGCTGTCATGATGGCTGCTGTTATTATGATCGTCATGCTCGATGCTGCCGCAGTTGTTTCCCGTCAGCTGATCCGACAATTCGCGGATCTCGCGCATTGTCATATTGCGTATTTTTTCCGGCGTAATATTAGGATCAACAGCCCGCAATTCCAGATATGCCAGATATCTTTCATAAGACAGCCCAAGCTCGTGTGCCGCGGACGCTTCCGCAGAGCTTGCGGAATGGCAGTGAACGTTATTGTAATCGTTGGTGCAGTCCTTCACCGCGGAAAGGATATTAGCGGACTGCGCGTTGTTAGTTTCGATAACAGTGACCGTCATAAGCTCGTTTTCGGAAAGCATTGCTTCAACACTTTTATTTTCAAGTATTCTGCGGATCGCGTCATCATAAGACACATACTTTATATCAAGCGTTTCCATGAGCTTTTTTCCGTCATCGTTCAGCGCGCTTACGGAAATGACTTTGTCGAAGCAATTTATTCCGAGATCGAGAGAAGGATTTATGTCGATATTGATATGGGTTGTCGGAGTGAAATACAGCTTTAAGCCAATAAACAAAGCAAACACCAGGCATACGGCTGCCGCCGCGGGTATTATTTTTTGATATTTCGGGGCTTTGCGCGCTGTATAATTTCTCGTTTTTTGTGCGATGAATGCTTGTGTACTGCTTTTTATTCCCTCATCCGCGCGGATCGAGTTAAACGCCGCTTTGATCTTATCATTCATATCCTTCACCTCCCAGCTTTTCCCGAAGCAGCTCCTTTGAGCGCGTCAGGAGCGTATAGATCGTATTGACATTTTTGTGAAGGATCCGGCTTATCTGCGGGGCGGTGTAGTCCTCGTAATAATGCAGATACACAACATCACGGTATTTTTCCGGCAGCGAAAGCACCGCTTCAAGAACATCACTGTATTCCGGAGCGGCTTCCGATGCCAGCTCGGCGATCTCGTCAAGCGGAATGGTTCGCGAGCGGAAAAAGCTTTTCAAATGATCCTTGCAGGCGTTGATCGTAACGCGGATGATCCATGCCTTCTCGTGCTCATCGCTTTCAAAGATCTTGGAACTGAGATAATATTTGAAAAATACGTTTTGAAACACATCTTCCGTGTCCGCGTGATTTTTGAGATAAACGACACAAAGCCGCTGAACGGTATCGGAATACCGCTCAATGGCTCTGTTGACTTCTTGTTCACTTCGCATTGCGATATTTCGATCAATATTTGCAGCCGTGACAGCCGGTTTGATGATGACCGTTTGCGGTCACAGCGCCGCTGTTGTTGACAGTATTGTGATGATATCCGTGCTGAGCACATGAACCGGCGGCGCAGCTGTCGCAGATCCCGTCGTTGTTGACATCGGCAAAATTGTTATAGCCGCAGTAATAGCCGCCGCTGCACAAGCCGTTCGGCAGGCAGACTCCTCCGGCGTGATCATCGCAGATGCCGTTGTGATCATTATCAATAAAATTGCCGCTGTGGTGATACCCGTGCTGATAACAAGTTCCCGCGGCGCAGCTGTCGCAAACTCCATCACCGTTATAGTCGATAAAGTTCCCCCAGCCGTAATAATAGCTGCTGCACAAGCCGTTGTTCAGGCAAATTCCTCCGATTCCTCCAATAGCGCAGTCGCATACGCCGTTGTGATCGGCATCATGATAATAATGCAGGGATCTTCTTTGAGTGTTTACGGTTGTGTTGTAATTCCAAACAGCCGTGTTCGGCTGACGGTACGCGCTTGAATTGTGTTTGCTTGAGCAAGCGCTTGCGGTGATCCCTGTCAATGCTCCGACCGCCAAAACAGCCGCGGGAATAACTGCGAATATTTTTTTCATAATTATGTCCTCCGTAAAAAAATTGTTGATTGCCGGTTTCACTTATAATACGATCGAAACAGAAAATTCCATTCAGATTCATTAAAAAAATTTAAAAATTTAAACATATCCGCCGCAAGTGCTTTGAAGATGCGGCGGATGTTCGTATTTACTTATTTTTGAAATTACAGATATTTCTTGAGATCTGCGGCACGGTCGGTCTTCTCCCATGCAACATTCAGATCCTCGCGTCCCATGTGTCCGTATGCCGCTACCTGACGGTACTGCGGCTTTCTGAGGTCGAGCGTCTTGATGATGGCTGCCGGACGGAGATCGAATTCCTTGTTTACCGCCTCGGCGATCTTTTCATCGCTGATCTTGCCTGTGCCGAACGTGTCAACCATTACCGAAACGGGCTTTGCAACGCCGATAGCGTATGCGAGCTGGATTTCCGCGCGCTCCGCGAGACCCGCAGCAACAATGTTCTTCGCCACATAGCGCGCCATGTACGCCGCGGAACGGTCAACCTTTGTCGGATCCTTGCCCGAGAACGCGCCGCCGCCGTGACGGGAATATCCGCCGTATGTATCAACTATGATCTTGCGTCCGGTAAGTCCGCTGTCGCCCATCGGGCCGCCTACTACGAAGCGCCCGGTCGGGTTTACGAAATACTTGGTGTTCTCGTCGAGAAGCTCCGCGGGAATAGTGGTCTTGATGACCTTTTCGATAACGTCCGCGCGGATCTGCTCGAGGGTAGCCGAAGCGAGGTGCTGGGACGAGATGACTACCGCGTCAACGCGAACGGGCTTGTTTCCGTCGTATTCAACTGTTACCTGGCTCTTGCCGTCAGGGAGAAGATAGGGGAGCGTCCCGTTCTTGCGGACCTCGGTGAGCTTCTTTGCGAGCTTGTGAGCAAGGCTGATCGGCATGGGCATGAGCTCGGGAGTCTCGGAGCAGGCAAAGCCGAACATCATACCCTGGTCGCCCGCGCCGGTGTCGCCTTCGTTCTTCTCTCTGCCCTCAAGCGCGTTGTTTACGCCCATCGCGATATCCGGAGACTGCTTGTCGATGATCGTGTATACCGCGCAGGTGTTAGCGTCAAAGCCGTACTCGCTGCTGGTGTAGCCGATCTCGGTGACGGTCTTGCGGACGATAGCCGGGATATCAATGTTCGCGGTGGTGGTGATCTCGCCCATTACCGTTACCATGCCTGTGGTGGTAGTGGTTTCGCATGCTACTCTGCCCATGGGATCCTGTGCGAGGATAGCGTCGAGGACAGCGTCGGAGATGTTGTCGCAGATCTTGTCGGGATGTCCTTCGGTTACGCTCTCGGAGGTGAATAATTTTCTTGTGCTCATTGTGATTTTCCTTTCTTGTTTTAAACGCAGATCTTCGCCGGTTTTATAATGTTGACGATGGGCTGATTATCAAAAAATTTCAAAACCGGCTCACTTCGTTCGCCTAGCCAAGCACGGAAGCGTGTCCCGCTGCGCGGAACCCGCTTCCGCACTTGCTTTTTGAAATTTGCTATCGTCTTTGCGGCGTTGATCCTGGCTTTGGGGATAACAAAATGCTCGCTCTTTAACAAAAGGAGCGAGCAGATTTATTTCCGATCACTCCTCATCTCTCGGTGGAATGATCTGACGATCAAACCCCGCAGGAAGTAGCACCGTTTTTCAGCCGCCGACCAAGCTGCCGAAATGGTTGCCGGGCTTCATAGGGACCAGTCCCCCGCTTTACGCCGAAGCCGCTCTTGATAAGGCATTTTGTTTAAACAGCATTATGCTGTTTGGTATAGTATAGCACATATATATTGTGTTGTCAAGAGCTTTTTTCGACAATTGAAAAAAAAACTCTTGACAAATCCGATTTTTTGTGCTATACTGTTTTACAGTTGAATATTTCAAATGCGTTGAAGGGAAAAAAGTCCTTATCGGAGCTTTCAGAGAGCCGCAGGCTGCCCTCGGCTACGGCGTGTCCGTGCGCCGTTTTTGGGCAGCTGCGCAAACATCCATGTTTGCGCCGGTTGGTGCGAGGCGGCAGCGAGATACGGACATAGCTCCTCCCCGAGCAGGGCGAATGAACCGCCGCGGCTATCAGCTGTACGCCGCTGACAAAGTAATTCGTTTCGGGTTCTCCCGTTACAGAGAGCCGCGTTGTTTGACGCGATAGAGCGGATATTACATTAATGTAATATCAATGAGAGTGGTACCGTGGAGTTTATCAGGCTTCATCTCTCGATCTTTTGATCGAAGATGGGGCTTTTTTAATTTATAGCGCACATGAGATCTATTCAACGTGATAAACTATATTTATATTATTGATTTTACAGGAGGTTTTTTAAATGCAGTTTTCAAACAAATATCAGAGACGTTACTTTATGCCGCCGTATCCCTGCCTTGATTGGGCAAAGAAGGAGTACATCGACAAGCCGCCTGTGTGGTGCTCGGTAGATCTGCGCGACGGCAATCAGGCGCTCATTATCCCGATGAGCCTGGAGGAAAAGCTGGAGTTCTGGCAGCATCTGGTTCGTGTGGGCTTTAAGGAGATCGAGATCGGATTCCCCGCGGCGAGCGAGACCGAATACGAGTTCTGCCGCGCGCTGATAGAGCGCGATCTTATTCCCGACGACGTTACCGTTCAGGTGCTCACACAGAGCCGCGAGCATATTATCAAGAAGACCTTCGAGGCTCTGGAGGGCTGCAAGAGCGCTATCGTCCACCTGTACAACTCCACCTCCGTTGCACAGCGCGAGCAGGTGTTCCGCAAATCCAAGGAAGAGATAATCGAGATCGCGACCTCGGGCGCTAAATTACTCAACGAGTACAAGGAAAAAACTCCCGGAAACTTCCGCTTTGAGTATTCGCCCGAGAGCTTCACGGGGACCGAACCGGAATTCGCCGCCGAGATATGCAATGCGGTCATCGATATCTGGAAGCCTGCAGCCGACAACAAGGTCATTATCAATCTGCCGGTCACCGTCGCGGAAAGTATGTCGCACGTTTACGCTCAGCAGATCGAATATATGTGCAAGGAGCTGCATTGCCGCGAGAACGTTATTGTATCGCTGCACCCGCATAACGACCGCGGCTGCGGTGTTGCGGATACCGAGATGGGTCTGCTGGCGGGCGCTGACCGCGTGGAGGGCACGCTGTTCGGAAACGGTGAGCGCACAGGCAATGTCGATATCGTAACGCTTGCGCTGAATATGTACACTCACGGAGTGGAACCGAATCTGGATCTGAGTAATCTGCCGGAGCTGGTGGAGATATACGAGCGGCTGACGCGTATGCACGTTTACGAGCGTATGCCGTACAGCGGAAAGCTCGTGTTCGCGGCGTTCTCGGGTTCTCATCAGGACGCGATAGCAAAGGGCATGAAGTACCGAGAGGAAAAGAATCTCGACCTGTGGAACGTGCCGTATATCCCGATAGATCCGCATGATCTCGGGCGTGAATACGAGGGCGACGTTATCCGTATCAACTCGCAGTCGGGCAAGGGCGGTATCGGCTATCTGATGGAGCAGAACTACGGTATAGTTATGCCGCCTAAGATGAGAGAGCACTTCGGCTACACGGTAAAGAGCGTTTCCGATCACGCGCACAAGGAGCTTTTGCCTGCGGAGGTCTATGAGATATTTGAAAAGACTTATGTCAATCTCAAGAAAAAGCTCGAGGTGGTTGAATCTCACTACAAGCAGGGTGAACAGATCTCCACCGAGGTCACCGCTAAAATTCACGGCGAGGTACGCAAGTACTGCGGTGAGGGCAACGGCCGTCTGGACGCGGTCTCCAACGCTATCAAGAGCGGACTTGGGATCGACTACAGCATTTCAACGTTTACCGAAAACGCAATCGAGCAGAGCTCAAAGTCGAAGGCCGCTTCCTATATCGGGATAACGCTGCCCGACGGTTCGGTAAGCTGGGGCGTGGGTATCGACACCGATATCATCAACTCGTCCATCAAGGCGCTGATCTCCGCGATCAATAATTCCAGATTGATATGATAAAAGATCCCGGGCTTTGCGGCTCGGGATCTTGGTTTGCGGATAAACCTTAAAAATGTTGATCTCGGCTATTTTGTCATGTTGATCTTGGCTGGTTTTATAATGTTGACGAGGGGCTGTTGATTTAAAAGAAATTTCAAAACCGTGCGGTGCTTCGCACCGCACTAGCCAGCCCCGCTCGGCTCCGCTCCGCACTTCGTGCTCCGCTGCGCCGAGCGG
>JAIEDJ010000161.1 GCA_029068025.1 Oscillospiraceae bacterium
TATCGTAATCGCTCCGAAGCTCGGCGGCAGCATCCTTGTCGGCGCGTCCCTTGGGGAAATCCACGCCGTTTTCCATGACGACAAAATCGCCCTCATAGCCCAGGCTCTTAAGGTTTTCTCCGGCGCCGCGGCTTACCGTCCACACCTCGTCGCACGCGGAGATGTTTCCGACGACAAATTTGATCGCCGCCTGTGCCATAGCGTCATTTGGCAGCGCGCGGTGGATATCAACGTCGAACTTTGTGTGATAAGTCATAATAATGGGGACGTTGGTCTTTTCACGGAGAACACGCGCCATTACCGTCGACGCAAACGGACAGTGACTGTGAATGATGTCGAATTCGGCAGCCTTAAGCCCGTCCAGTGCGCTGCTGGAAAAAGGGTATCCCATGCGGTACCCGCACATTTTTTCTGTAATGCTCACGCTGCGGTAGCGCACAACATCATAAGGGAATTTATCCTCCTCCGCGTTGGGGTTGGTGGGAGTAACGACGGTAGCTTGTCCAAGTCCGTTTGTTATGATATCGGCGTAATTTGTGACAACGTTTACAACGCCGTCAATAAGCGGCGGAAACGAATCGTTCATCAAGCATACGTTTAGATTTTTGTCCAGCATAGAAAAACCTCATTTTGTGAATTAATTAAATAGTAAAAGTTAAAAAATCTGTAAATTTTCCATATTATCATTATAACTTATATTTAATGTTAAATCAAGAGGTTTTTCAAAAAATGTTAATTTTTTGTTAAGTTTTTTAAAATGTGGATCTTTACGCCCAAGCCAAAGACAACATTTTAATGGTGCAGGAGAAATTTCAAAAAGCGGTTCCACGCGGCGGAGCCGCATTATGCACGCATTATGCGCTGCGCGCAAAAAGCTGCGCAAAACGCTAACGTAGCCGTGGGGACCGGTTAGGCGGGATTTGCCCGCCGGTTTTGAAATTTCTTATAGATCAACAGCCCCTCGTCAGCATTTAAAAACCAGCCACGATCAACATGCCATACCCAAGCACAAGCGCCCAAGCTAAGATCAACTTTAAATCAACTGCTCCCTCAGCCCCTCCAACAGCCGCCGTTCGCGTCTGGAAACGCCAACCTGCGTCATACCGAGGATCTGAGCGGTCTCGGACTGCGTTTTCCCGCGGTAATAGCGCAGAACCAGCAGGTCTCTGTCCTCGTCGGGCAGCCCGTCAAGGCACTGACGGAGCGCGAGCTTGTCTATTATAGCGTTCTCGCCGCTCTCGGACGGAAGATCGAACTCTCCGCCGTCCTCGGCGCAGGTCAGCGACAGAGTGGGAGTTCCCGCCGCGACTGCCTCCGCTGCTTCTTCGGGAGTCACTCCGAGATATTCCGCAAGCTCCGAGATCGTCGGCTCGCCGCCGCTTTTGCACAGCTCGTCACGGGCGCGCGCCGCCCTCACGGAAAGCTCCTTGAGCGAACGGCTCATCTTCACGGAACCGCCGTCGCGGAACAGACGCTTTATCTCGCCGAGTATTACGGGAACGGCGTAGGTTGAAAAGCACAGCCCCCGAGATTCGTCAAAGTTGTCGCACGCCTTGACAAGCCCGACGCTTCCCGCCGAGAACAGATCCTCATAATCTATCCCGCGCCCCCGGAAGCGATTTGCCAGCGAGTGGACAAGCGGCAGATTGCGATTGATAAATTCATCTCGGGTCAACTTGCTCACCCTTGCCCCGGATCTTTTTCTCCAGGTAAACGCTTGTCCCGCTGCCGACAGCCGACCGCACGCGCACCTTGTCCATAAAGCTCTCCATCATTGTAAACCCAAGTCCCGACCTCTCCTCGTCCTCGGGCGCGGTGGTAAACGTCGGCTGCATTGCCGCGGCAACATCGGGAATACCCCTGCCCCTGTCCTTTACCTGTATGTAAAGCACCCTGTCCGAGTACAGACGCATGGTCATCTCCACTTCGCCGCTTCCGTCTCTGTATCCGTGAACTATCGCGTTTGTTACCGCCTCGGAAACGGCGGTCTTTATCGCGGCGATCTCCTCCACGGTCGGATCGCACTGCAGCGCGAACGCTGCCGCGGCAGACCGCGACAAGCCCTCATTGCGTGATATAGCCGGGAATCTCACCCGACATTCATTAATTACACTTCGTTTCATATTTACTCCTTATTTTAATTTGCAATTTGCGAACCGGCGAGCAAAGCTCGCCTAGCCAAGCGGCGCGGCAGGCTAGGCTCCGCTGCGCCCATCCTGCCGCGTCGCTTGCTTTCGCAAATTGCCTGCGTGTTTAAAGCATTGCACTTAGCGTGAGATCCTTTGCTGCGCCTTTATTACGTTGATCTTGTCTGCGGGTTTATAAACCGGGTTTCCAAAGAGCAGTGTTTTGTGCAAAACGCATAATGCGAGCCCTTTGGCGGGGGTGGGGCGAAGCCCCCACGCTCTCCACCTCTTTGTATAGATATGGTTAGATAAGCACATTTGACAACCCCGATATTTTTATTACCTCGGCGATCTCGCGGCGGGCGTTCTTTATCAGCAGCTCGCCGCCGACGGCACGAACAGATTTGAGCCGCCCTAATATCAATCCTATGCCCGAGCTGTCCATAAAACCGACGTTCTCCATATCAATGACGATCAGCTCGGGACGCGACCGCGAGATAACATCATCAAGCTCGGTGCGCAGCTCGCGAGCGGCGTGATGATCGATATCGCCTGAGATCGCGGCGGTTATCCGGTTGCCGTCATTATATATTTTCAGCATATAATATATCTCCCCCTTATAAGAAATTCGCGGCAGTGCGGCTCTGCAACCCCGCCCCGCCGCGAATTCGTCCGTGCTCCGCCGTCCTCACTCCGTATTCCCGATAAAATGACAGCGCTTGGTGAGCGAAGCCTTCAACACCACTATTATAGCATGTCCGCCGCGCCGAATTTGTCGTTATGCGGCAGCGAAATTTATTTCTTTCGGAAAGCCTGTGTCGCGCTGTGTCTTTTTCTGAAAACAAAAAAAGATCTTCCCCAAAATTTGAGGAAGATCCCTGCTTATAATAAAACTCAGCCGACCATGGCGTATCTTTCGCTCTCCACCGCTCTGTTCATTATGATCTCGGGGGAGATCTCTCCGCCCATCACCATATCGAACAGCGCGGGAGTGAAGCCCGAAACAAGCGCTGTGCCGCTGTCCTTGAACCTTACGGGAACGTTGTTCCCGAAGCTGTTCACATTCCAGAAAACAACGTCGGGCAGCTTGTAGCCGTACTGCCTGAACTTGGCTTTCATGGTATCGTACAGTGTGAGATCGTTTCCGCTCTCCACGCAGTTGTCGAACTCCATATCCGAGATAACAAAGATCTTTTCGGGCAGCTCCTCCTGCTTTGCCTTGCCGTTTACGGCAGTAGCGAGTATCAGGTTGAACACAGCCTCGAGATTTGTGTTGGACACCTCGTTGAACGTAGCGCAGTAACGCGCCTTTTCCACAATATTGCTGCCCTTGACCTCGATCATTCGGGGAGTGCGCGAGAACGTGATAAAGTGATCTGCAAACGCGCCCTTGTTATGCTCCGCGAAGTAGATACCCAGCGAGAGCGCAACGTCTATGGGTCTTGTACCGCCGCGGGGCGACCAGCACATAGAACCCGAACCGTCCACGACGGCTATGGCATTTCCGTTCTCGCCGTAAACGGGGAGATTTTTCCAAGTGGCATCGAGCGCAAGCTTCTCCTCGTTGGAGATCTCCATTCCAAGGCACTTGCAGATTATCTCATAAGGGAACAGTACCGAGGTGTTGAGCTTAGCCTTGCCGCTGTTTACGGCGTTCAGGTAGTCTATGTAGCGCTCGTTGTCGTTGCGGATAAATGCCTTTCTGTACTTGAACATTGCGCAAGAAGGCTGCTTCGAGTAATCGAACGTGTAATCACGCTCGCGGAGACGGTTCTCCAGAATATCCGAGTAAGCGCGAAGCTCCGACAAGATTTTTCTGTAATTTCTCTCGGAGTAACCGAGCCGTGCAGCCACGTCGCGCGCCGCGTTTCTTGTTGCCTTAGAAGACGCGTTCACCGAGGGAAGCCACTTTGCAAGCAGCGAGACCTTGCCGCCCTTACGCATGGAAGCAATGTCGGCGTTAAGCCGCTCGCGGATCACGTCCATTGCCTTATCCGCACACTGAGTATCGAGCAGAACGAGCAAGTCGTCATATCTGCCGAACTCCGCTATGTAAGGGATATTCCGCTCCACAGCCTCTGGCGCGAACTGCGCGAGAGCCTTCACGGCAACTCTGAAAAATCTGCGCTCACCAAGACCGCCTCTTGCGTCACGAGCGAAGAAAACGATCTTCAAAGTCTTAACGGGATCCTCGGCGTAAGCGCGTGTTACCACAGCCGCGATATCCTCCTCCGAAGCCCCGCGCATAGCGCCCGCCGCAAAGAACAGATCAAGGCAGAATGTGCCGCTGGAGCGGTTAGTTACCGCGCCGTTCTGGGTCAAAGTTTTGCCGGAATTCTTGATTATATTATCCAAAAAGCTCATATTAATTAACCTCCATTTCATTTTTCAAGACAGCATTTTTCCTCAACGGAATTACTCCGAAGCGGCGGGACTTGAACCCGCAGTCACCAATCTTATTTTTGCTGTTGCTGTCTTATTTTAATTAAAATTCTCGGCTCGTAATTCCTTATACGGCGCTGAAAAAAACGCTCTTCCGTATCCCTCGGATAATGCTGCGTGAGCCGAATTATTTATGCTTTAATGCTGCACGACCGCTTATCGGGAGTTGAACCCATGGCAAGCCTTGCCATGAAAGCTGTCATTGCCCAAAAACTGCTGTATCGGTCGTAATTGCATTTCATTATTCAAGGCGCTGTAAAAATCATTATGGTTATGAGTTTTAATGACTGCTGCAAGCGCCTTAATTTTTGCCCTGATTTTTACCGCGGAACCGGCTCCCCAAGCCTCGGAGATATGGTCTCTCCGGGCGGTATAAGCCGTATTCCGGCGGCTTCTCGGCTTGATTTTCATACGGGACCCGTAACCGGGCTGTCCGTGTCAGAATTAATGCTGCACAAGCCGAATTATTTACTTAAATACTCGTCGCCTTTTTTGCTGCTCTACCTCTTGAGCTACGAAGGCAATGCCCCGACGGGAATCGAACCCGCGACACGCTAAATCTTTACTGCTGCAAGCGACGAAAAATGTAAAGCCCAATTATGAGCGGCACTGTCAGCCGCACACGGCAGAGTTATCTTCCGCACAAGCGAAACCGCTCATGGGAGCGGAGATTCGAACTCCGCACCGGCAGCTCTCAAGCCGCCTAAAGCCAATTAAGCCTTTTGCTGTAACTGCCGTATTAATTTCAAGGAACTCGGCGCGTAGAATCATTGGAAGATGATTTTTATACTCGCTGCTGCAAGCGCCGAAAAAAATTGCTTTAAATTCAAGGCACATATAAGCTTGACAGGCTTTGAAAACTGCTGTTAGTGCCTTTTTATTAACCCTTGACCACTCCCACGGTAAACAGTTTCTTCACGGGCTCGACCATTTCGGTCTGATTTGCCATGACCTGATCAATATCCTTATACGCGAACCGCGATTCCTCGGCTACGTCCGCTTTGTTGAATTTTGAGAGAACAACGTTCTGCTCTTTAAGATCGCACATTACTTTCTCGACCGGGAATTCTTTGACTGCCGCGGTGCGCGAATACAGCCGCCCGGCGCCGTGAGACGATGACATAAAGCTGTCCGCGAAGCCCTTGCCGCGAACTATGTAGCTGAACGAGCCCATAGCTCCCGGGATTATCGCAAGCTCCCCATCACGCGCACGAATTGCACCTTTGCGGTGAACATAAACATTCTTGCCGAAGTGATTTTCAAGCGCCGCGTAATTGTGGTGACAGTTGATCTCACAGGTGTATTCCGGCTCGATACCACAGTATTTGAAAACATATTTCGTGAACGTTTCCTTGACTTTTCGGAGCATTACCGCGCGGTTTTCGTAAGCGAAATCCATTGAAAGCGTCATCCACTCGAGATAGCGTTTTCCCTCGTCCGTGTCGACCGGAAGAAACGGAAGATCCCACTCGCTCGGCACTTGAGAGAACCATTTCTCGTTCAATGCGCGGGCGATCTTGTTGAAGTACTGACCCACGATATTCCCGAAATGACGGCTCCCGGAGTGCAGCATAATGCAGCACATTCCGTTTTCGTCCTCCTGCAATTCGATAAAGTGATTTCCGCCGCCCAGCGTACCAACTTGGAAATAACCCTCGTCGATCTGCGGTAATAACTCCTTATCGAACTCATACTTCTCGCCCTGCTCTTTTGCCTTGTCAAGAACCTCGGAGGGCTGTGCGGTCTTATAATGATTGAATCCCGTCGGGATATTCCGGAGAATATCGCCGCAGATCGCCTGGACGAGGTTTCCGCTTCCGGTTACCGTCTCGCGGAGCATTTTTACGGGAATATTCGTCTCAACGAACGCCATTCCGCAGCCTATATCCACGCCCACCGCGTTCGGGATAACCACTCCCTCACACGCCAGAACGCCGCCTATCGGCATACCCTTTCCGGCGTGAGTATCGGGCATAAGCGCGACCCACTTGTGAACAAACGGCAGCTTTGACAAATTCTCCGCCTGCTCCAGGCACTTCTCATCAATATTTTCAATGCCCGACTGCCAGATCTTGATCGGCGCGGCATTATCCAACTTATGTACAAACATAAAATTCATTCCCTTCGTTACGTTTGTTTTTCTTGATGTTTTAAGTTTACCACATCTTCCCGAAAAAATCATATAAAAAAATCTGCGAACAGAAAAAGCACTTGAAAATTTAAGTATTATCTGTTATTATTAAATAAGTAAGCAAATATCACAAACGAGGAAAATAAACTATGACCGCAAATGAAAAAATGATGCTTGTAATTGAGCTTGCGGAAAAGGCATTGGAAAAAGGCGAATTGCCGATAGCCTGTATTATATTCCACAACGATACTATAGTAGCTCAAAGTCACGCGTCTGAAAAAGAAGATAAAAGACTGCTGGTTCACGCTGAGTTAAAGGCTTTGATTGAGCTGGATCATAAGAATATCTCCGCAAAAGAAAAAGCACAAATGGAGCTGTTCACCAATTTAGAGCCTTGTATGATGTGCCTTGGAGCGGCAATTTCGTCATTTGTCGGGAAAGTGTACTATTCTTTGGACGCTCCGTCAGACGGCGCTGCCAGATGGGCTTTGAACAGTTGGAACGACGACCGCACAGAATCGGCATTTTGTCTCCCTGACATTACATCGGGAATTCTGGAAGACGAAAGCAAAGAGTTATTTAAGAGATACATAGAAATTCACCAAAAAGGGCAGCTTGTTGAGTGGGCGAAAACCCTTGTTTAATTACGGAGGAAATTATGAACATAACCAAATTTGAATGGACGCGCCAACCGAAAAGCTTTACCGTCGGCACAGACAAAATCGAGATCGTCACCGAGCCGCACACCGATCTTTGGCAGAGAACTTACTATCATTTCCGCAACGATAACGCTCCGGTTTTTCAGATAGATTCCGAGGAGAAGTTTTTCAGCTTTGTTGTGAAGACAGATTTTTCGGAAAGCCATCATCGTTTCGATCAATGCGGTATCGTTATGTACCTTGACAGCGAAAACTGGCTTAAAGCTTCCGTGGAGTACGAGAACAAAAAA
>JAIEDJ010000162.1 GCA_029068025.1 Oscillospiraceae bacterium
CGCAGAAAAGGCGTGGATACCGCTGAAATTTGCCGCAACAAAGACCCATGAGGGCGACGAGCTTATATTAGAGCAGCTTAAACTTGATCAGAATGAAAAGGAACTGCTCGAGCACACGGTCGTTCAGATGGAGCATGAGGGCGGCATGGACAGAAGCGCCGCTATCGCGGATATGCGCTTTGATTTTATTGAATACGTCTGCGAGCGTACAGTGCAGAAGCCGCGCCAGAGCAGGGAGCGGCTGCGCTCAGAGAGGATAGACCGCGTTCTTACGGGAAAATGGACGGCGATACCGTGCTTTATACTTATCATGGCGGCGGTTTTCCTGCTGACGTTCAATGTGATCGGGGCGTTTCTGCAAGGGCTGCTTGAGAGCGGCATCGACGCGCTTTCGGGGGCGGTGGACGAGTGGATGACCTCCGCGAACGTCAACTCGGCGCTGCACGGGCTTGTGATCGACGGAATCCTCGGCGGCGTGGGAGGAGTTCTGAGCTTCCTTCCGATAGTGGTGACGCTGTTTTTCTTCCTGTCGATCATGGAGGACAGCGGTTACATAGCGCGTGTCGCGTTCTTTATGGACAAACTGCTGAGAAAGATCGGTCTTTCGGGACGGAGTATCGTTCCCATGCTTATCGGATTCGGCTGCACGGTTCCTGCCGTAATGTCCACAAGGACACTGCCCAGCAAGCGTGACCGCAAGATGACTATACTGCTGACCCCGTTTATGAGCTGCACGGCAAAGCTGCCGATCTACGCTTTTTTTGTTAATGCTTTCTTTCCGAAAAGCGGCGGTCTGATCATGACGGGACTGTATCTGCTCGGGATCGTTGTCGGGATACTTATCGCGTTTCTGATGAAGGGGACGCTGTTCAAGGGCGAGGCGGTGCCGTTTGTTATGGAGCTTCCGAACTACCGTATGCCGGGGGTCAGAAATGTCGCTCAGCTGCTGTGGGAGAAGGCGAAGGACTTCTTAAGCAAGGCGTTCACAATAATCCTGATCGCTACTATCGTGGTGTGGTTTTTGCAGAGCTTTGATCTGCGCTTTGATATCGTTGAAGATTCTTCTCAGAGCATAATGGCGATGATCTCGGGCTGGCTTGTCCCAATATTTGAACCGCTGGGTCTCGGAGACTGGCGTATTGTTACCTCGCTGATAAGCGGCTTTATGGCTAAGGAAAGCGTTGTCTCGACTATGGAGATACTGTTTGACGGCAATATACAGGCGGCGCTGACCGGCACCGCCGCCGCGACTATGCTGGTGTTCTCGCTGCTGTATACTCCGTGCGTTGCCGCTATCGCGTCGATACGCAGGGAGCTTGGCAAAAGATGGGCTGCCGGCGTGGTATTGTGGCAGTGCTGCATTGCGTGGATTGTCGCGTTTATCGCGCGGGCGGTCTGCATTGTGATCGGAGTCTGATATATGAATACCGCGGATATCTTTGTGATTATACTTGTCGCCTTGGCTGTGACGGCGGCTGTTCTTGTTATGATAAGGAACAGGAAAAACGGGAAGAACGGCTGCGGCGGAGACTGTTCTCACTGCAGCAGATGTAAGAATAAGCACACAAGTGCGTAGAGCGAGTCATTTTGTAAAAAAGTCAAGATCAACATTGTAAAACCGCAGGGGAAATTTCAAAAAGCAATTCCCGGCGCACGCCGCGCAAAGCGCGGTGGGTGTCGGGGATTGGCTAGCTCAGTGCGAAGCACTGAGCGGTTTTGAAATTTCTTTTAAATCAACAGCCCCTCGTCAACGTTATAAAACCAGCCAAGATCAACGTTATAAAACCAAATAAGATCAACATTTCATAGGTTTATCTGCAAGCTGATTTATGCACAAAGCGGCTTGCTTTGTGCATAAATATTTTTTTATAATATATATTGCTTTTTTGTCGTAAATGTGGTATGATAGTAGTAATAGGATAAAATTCCGGGATAAGGGAAATGAGATGGTATTTTTAGTAAAATGACATCGTTTGCCCTGTGTCGCCGCAACGATTATCCGGCAATTCTAACAAGACAGGAAGTAAGAAACAATGCCCAAAAAGACAGATATCCACAAGATAATGATCATCGGCTCTGGTCCTATCATCATAGGGCAGGCGTGCGAGTTCGACTATTCGGGAACACAGGCGTGCAAGGCGCTGAAAAAGCTCGGCTATGAGATCGTTCTCGTAAACTCCAATCCAGCGACCATCATGACCGATCCCGATGTTGCGGACATTACCTACATCGAGCCGCTGAACGTCTCCAGACTTACCCAGATCATTGAGAAGGAGCGTCCCGACGCGCTGCTGCCGAATCTCGGCGGTCAGAGCGGACTGAATCTCTGCTCGGAGCTTTCCGAGGCAGGTGTTCTCGAAAAATACGGCGTTAAGGTCATTGGTGTTCAGGTGGACGCTATTGAGCGCGGTGAGGATAGAATCGAGTTCAAGCACACTATGGAAAAGCTCGGCATAGAAATGCCGCGCAGCGAGGTCGCTTACTCGGTCGACGAGGCGCTTGCCATCGCCGAAAAGCTGCATTATCCCGTTGTACTTCGTCCCGCATACACCATGGGCGGCGCCGGCGGCGGTCTTGTGTATAACGTTGATGAATTGAAGGTCGTCTGCGCGAGAGGGCTTCAGGCTTCGCTTGTCGGACAGGTTCTTGTTGAGGAATCAATTGCCGGCTGGGAAGAGCTCGAGCTTGAGGTAGTCCGCGACGCTGAAAACAATGTTATCACCGTCTGCTTTATCGAGAATATCGACCCTATCGGTGTCCATACGGGCGACAGCTTCTGCTCCGCTCCTATGCTCACGATTTCGGAGGACGTTCAGAAGAAGCTCCAGGAGTACTCTTACAGCATTGTAAAGGCGATAGAGGTCATCGGCGGCTGCAACTGTCAGTTCGCGCACGATCCTGTCTCCGGAAGAATTGTCGTTATAGAAATAAATCCGCGCACGTCGCGTTCCTCTGCGCTTGCGTCCAAGGCTACGGGCTTCCCGATAGCGCTGGTGTCCGCTATGCTCGCGTGCGGACTTACGTTAAAAGAGATCCCGTGCGGGAAGTACGGAACGCTGGACAAGTACGTTCCCGACGGCGATTATGTTGTTATCAAGTTCGCGCGGTGGGCGTTCGAGAAGTTCAAGGGCGCTTCGGACAAGCTCGGCACGCAGATGCGCGCCGTGGGCGAGGTAATGTCCATAGGCAAGACCTATAAGGAAGCGTTTCAGAAGGCTATACGTTCTCTTGAGACAGGGCGCTACGGATTGGGCTATGCGAAGAATTTCCACGATTTAAGCAAGGAAGAACTGCTTTCCAAGCTCACTTATCCGTCCTCGGAGCGTCAGTTCATTATATACGAGGCGCTGCGCAAGGGCGCGACAACGGACGAGATCTATGATCTTACCAAGATTAAGCACTGGTTCCTTGATCAGATGGTTGAGCTTATCAAGGAGGAAGATGCTCTGGCTGCCGCGAAGGGGGCAGTTCCCGGGAAGTCTGTTCTGTTACAGGCAAAGCGCGACGGATTCTCCGACCGCTATCTGTCCAAGCTGCTTGAGGTTCCCGAGGAAGACATCAGAAACAAGCGCAAGGAGTACGGCATAAACGAAGCCTGGGAGGGCGTTCATGTAAGCGGCACGGAGAATGCGGCTTACTACTATTCGACTTATAATCTCGATGAGGACAAGAGCCCCGTCAATACGGACAAGCCGAAGATCATGATCTTGGGCGGCGGTCCGAACAGAATAGGTCAGGGCATTGAATTCGACTACTGCTGCGTTCACGCGGCGCTGGCACTGAAATCGCTCGGATTTGAGTCCATTATTGTAAACTGCAACCCCGAGACGGTCTCCACCGACTATGATACGTCGGACAAGCTCTATTTTGAGCCGCTGACGCTTGAGGACGTGCTTTCTATCCACGAGAAGGAAAAGCCGGTCGGCGTTATCGCGCAGTTCGGCGGTCAGACACCGCTCAATCTCGCTGCGGAGCTTAAGAAGAACGGCGTGAACATTCTCGGCACTACGCCCGAGACTATCGACCTCGCGGAGGATCGCGACCATTTCCGCGCTATGATGGAGCGGCTCGGTATCCCGATGCCCGAGAGCGGAATGGCGGTCACTGTGGATGACGCTCTCAGTATTGCGAACCGCATAGGTTATCCCGTAATGGTGCGCCCGTCCTATGTTCTCGGCGGACGCGGCATGGAGGTCGTTCACGACGATGAAATGATGCGCGTTTATATGAGCGCGGCTGTCGGCGTTACTCCCGACCGTCCGATCTTGATCGACCGCTTCCTCAATCACGCGACAGAGTGCGAGGCGGACGCTATTTCGGACGGCAAGCACTGCTTTGTTCCCGCGGTCATGGAGCATATCGAGCTTGCGGGCGTTCACAGCGGCGACTCGGCTTGTATACTTCCATCTAAGAACCTTTCCGAAAAGCATATCGCGACCATCAAGGACTACACCCGCAAGATCGCCGTGGAGATGGGCGTTGTCGGACTTATGAATATGCAGTATGCTATCGAGGGCGATACGGTGTATGTTCTGGAAGCGAATCCCAGAGCTTCGAGAACGGTTCCGCTGGTATCTAAGGTATGCGATATCAACATGGTGAAGATCGCGACCGAGATCATGACGGCTCAATTCACGAAAAAGGAATCTCCCGTGCCGCAGCTGCGTGACCGCGCAATTCCGCACTACGGCGTTAAAGAAGCGGTGTTCCCGTTCAATATGTTCCAGGAGGTCGACCCCGTTCTTGGTCCCGAAATGCGCTCCACTGGCGAGGTGCTGGGAATTTCCCCGAGCTTCGGAGAGGCTTATTACAAGGCGCAGGAGGCTACTCAGACACGTCTTCCGATGGAAGGCACCGTGCTGCTGTCGGTATGCGACCGCGACAAGCCGGAGCTTGTTGATATCGCGAGGGCGTTCAATAAACTAGGATTCAAGATCCTTTCCACCGGAAAGAGCTTTGAGATGATCACTGAAGCGGGCGTTCCCGCTGAGAAGGTTCTCAAGCTGTATGAGGGCAGACCGAACATCGCGGACAAGATCGCGAACGGCGAGATACAGCTTATAATCAACACTCCCGCAGGCAAGACCAGCGTCAACGATGACAGCTATATCCGCAAGGCGGCTATCAAGCACCGCATACCGTATATCACAACTATGGCGGCGGCAAAGGCAAGCGCGGAGGGTATCGCGGCGATCAAGAACAATACTCATCTTGGCGTGAAGTCGCTGCAGGCGTTCCATGCGGAGATAAAGTAAACGGCAATTTCGGGGGCGCGGCCCCCCAACCCCCACCAAAAGGGCCGTTGGCCATTTGGATCACGGGGTTTTAAATAAAAAATGAAAATATCGGAAAAAAAAACGCTTTTAATATATTTTTAAAACCTTTGGTCAAA
>JAIEDJ010000163.1 GCA_029068025.1 Oscillospiraceae bacterium
CTTGTTGATGTGCTGACCGCCCGCGCCCGAAGCTCTGTACTCTTCCATCTCAATATCCTCGGGACGTATTTCCACGGAAACGTCCTTCTCTATCTCGGGCATGACCTCGACAGACGCGAAGCTGGTCTGCCGTCTGCCGGATGCGTCAAACGGAGAAATTCTTACAAGTCTGTGAACGCCGTGCTCCGACTTCAAAAACCCGTAAGCGTTGAAGCCCTCGATATGAATAGACGCGCTCTTTATCCCCGCGGTATCGCCCTCGAGAATATCCAGCACCTCCGACTTAAAGCCGTGCCGATCCGACCACTTGGTGTACATTCTCATCAGCATCTGCACCCAGTCCTGAGCCTCGGTGCCGCCCGCGCCGGCGTGGAACGAAACAATAGCGTTGCAGCTGTCGTATTCGCCCGTCATAAGCGTAGCGAGCTTCTGCTCCTCATACTCGGTCTTGACCGTTTCGGCAAGCGCGTTGACCTCGCCCGCCATTGATTCGTCGCCTTCCTCCTCGGCAAGCTCTATCATAGTGAGCACGTCCTCGCGGTTGGAACACAGCTTTTCAAATCCCGTAATAGTCTGTTTATACTGCCCTATCTGCTGCAATATCGACTGCGATTTCTCGGGATCATCCCAGAAATTCGGTTCTGTAGTCTTCATCTCAAGCTCATCGAGCTTGATCTTTATCCCGTCAAGGTTAAGTGCGCCGCGCAGCTCCTCAAGCTGCGGCTCCAGCGCCTCCATAGCCAGACGTGTCTCATCATACTGTATCATAAAAAACTCCTTATCTTAAAAGAATTTCAAAATTCTCACTTGACGGCAGCGGAGCTGCCGCCAAGTGAGAACCGGAAGAAATTTTTTCTTAAGAAAAAATTTCTTCCTTTTTGAAATTCACTGTCCTGTCGTACGTTGATCTTAGCGTATGAGCCTTTGCTGCGTATTTAATACGTTGTCCTTGTCGCAAGTGTATTGCTACACATTTATTACGTTGTTCTTACAGCAGAACGGCTTGATCAAAAAGCAAACTCCCGCGCCTTTCCTTCCTCTCCTGCCGAGGATCACTATACATTGTATATTCTACCACATTTTAACGGATTTTTCAAGTACCTTATTCAATATTTTGTGTTTTGAAAGCAGATTTTACAAAAAATATTGATTCACACTTGAAATCTTAACAAAAAAATGATATAATTTAATATAACATCACACAGCTTTGTATGGAGATGATCTTATGGAAATGCCGTTTCAGATAAAAGAACTTCTCGAACGTATTGAGTCCGCCGGATATAAGGCATATCTTGTCGGAGGATGCGTGCGCGACTCACTGATGGGCGCGCAGCCGCATGACTTCGATATAGCCGCGTCCTCTGTCCCGTCGGAGACAGCTCGGATATTCGCCGACTGCCGCGTCATTGAGACCGGGATAAAGCACGGCACCGTGACGGTGCTGTACAAGGGTTTAAGCATTGAGATCACAACCTTCCGCGTTGACGGAGAATATTCGGACGGACGGCATCCCGAGTCCGTGTCCTTCTCGTCGAACATCGAGGACGACCTCTCGCGGCGCGATTTCACGATAAACGGCATGGCATATGGCTTAAAGGACGGATTTATCGACCCGTTCGGCGGAAAAGCTGATATCGGTGCCAAGATCATACGCTGTATAGGCGACCCCGACAAGCGCTTTTCCGAGGACGCGCTGCGGATACTCCGTGCCTTAAGATTTTCCGCGCGCCTGGGCTTCACCATTGAAGAGAAAACAAAAGCGGCAATGCTAAGCCGGAAGTCCGATCTGAAAAAGATCTCCGCCGAGCGTATTTTCTCCGAGCTTCAGCAGATATTGTGCGGAAATTACATAAAGCGTGTTATGCTGGAATTTCACGAGATCTTTTCCGAGATACTCCCCCCTCTCGCGGTCCAGGTCGGATACGATCAAAACTCAAAGTACCACAACAGCACACTGTACGAACACACCGCGCGAGCTGTTGAAGCAGCCCCATGTGATCCGCTTATGCGGCTTGTAATGCTGTTTCATGATATGGGCAAGCCGCAGTGCCGCACCAACGGCGAGGACGGCGCGGGTCATTACTACTCTCACGCGGATGCCAGCATGAAGATCGCCGACGAGCTTCTTCGCCGCTTCAAGTGCGACAACAGCCGCCGTATCACCATATGCGAGGTGGTAAAGTATCACGATATCCCCATTGACACATCGCGCAGGTACATCAGGAAAATGATGTCCAAGATCGGCTATGATATTTTCCGTTATGTAATGCTCGCGCATATGGCGGACGACAGCGCCAAGGCGGATTTTGTTCTTCCCCGTGTGGAGATCGAACGCGAGATCCTTGATATTGCCGAGGAAATAGCCTCCGAACAGCCCTGCCTTACCGTAAAGGATCTTGCCGTCAGCGGCAGGGATCTGAGTGCTATAGTTCCGCCGTCGCCTAAAATGGGAGAGATCCTTAAGCAGCTTCTCGGCGAGGTAGTCGAGGAAACGCTGCCAAACGAAAAAAATGCGCTCATAGAACGCGCAAAGCAGTTATTATAAACCACAGCGCCACACTTTCCCTGTGTGGCGTTGTGGTTTTTTCTTCAATTTATTATAATTTCAAAATTACAGCCCATTCTTTGTGCAACTTGCCTATTGAAAACGATTAGATTTTGTTGTATTATATATATTAAGAACAAAAAAATTCAACTTTTTGGGAGATTGCATCAAAATCCTCTCCGATCCTCCAAAAAGCACAAAAGTTTTCTCAAAGGGGGAGAACCTGTGAATATAACGATAAAGGATGTGGCAAAGGCGGCAAACGTTTCCGTTGCCACGGTGTCGCGTGTGCTCAACAATAAAAACAACGTTTCCGAGGATGCCGTTCAGGCGGTGAACCGCGCCGTTGAGGAGCTGGGCTACAGTCCGAACTTTCTCGGACGCGATCTGAGGAAAAGCGAGACCAAGCGCATACTCGCGCTTATGGGAACGACCGAGCAGTCATTCTACAACGATGTTCTGCAGGGAATGCAGGACGCGGCATACGTTGAGGGCTACGATATATTGATCGCGACGACGCGCGACGATCCCGATCATGAAATGCACCTGCTGAATATGCTGTTTTCACGCGCGGTAGACGGCGTTGTGCTGCTTGCCCCTAAAATCAGCAGCAAGGTGATAAGCGATCTTGCCAAGCGCTACCGCATTGCCATCTGCCTTGAACGGCTCGATATCAGCGACGTTCTGTGCGTGACCATCGACAATGAACGCGCGGGCTTTGACGCTACAAGCTATCTTATCGGAAAAGGCAGGCGCAGAGTCGGACTGATCACGACAACAGTCCGCAGCCAGTCCTCGGTCGACCGCGAAAATGGCTATATGAGAGCGCTCAAGGAAGCGAATATCCCGTTTGATCCCGATCTGATCTACTACGGAGATTACGACGCGGACACCGGCACGCGCGGCTGTGAGTATCTTCTAAGCCTTGAGAACCGTCCCGACGCTATATTCTCGATCTCCGACACTATCTCCATAGGCGCAATGACCTACGCGGTACAGCACGGGATAACAGTCGGAAAAGATCTGCTGTTCTTCGGCTTTGACAATATCGCTTATTCGCATATGTTCATCCCCAGATTGTCGACCGTCAAGCAGCCGTGCTATCTCCAAGGAAAGACAGTAATCGAAAAGCTGATAGCGAATATGAAAGCGGAAGTCCCCGACAGATCTACATATATGCTCCCCCACAGCCTTATCCTCAGAGAATCCACCGGAGACGGAAATTGATCAGTCAATAAACACAAGGAGCGCCGTGTTCTCACACGGCGCTCTTAATTATTTATGATACTTTGAATTATTGATTATCGAAAACGCTCTGTACACCTGCTCCAGCAGCATTACTCTTGCCAGCTCATGCGGAAACGTCATTTCCGACATCGACAAACGCAGCCCGCACTCTGCCTTCAAGCCCTCCGCCAGCCCGAACGAGCTGCCGATTATAAAGCTGATGCACGAAATTCCGTTGTTGCCAAGCTCCTCCAGCTTAGCGGCAAGCCGTTCGCTCGAAAGCTGCTTACCCTCCACGCACATAGCCACGGAAAATCCCGAAGCGTGTTCCCTTATAACACGCGCTTCCTTTTCAAGCGCCTGCGCTATCTGCGCGGCACTCGGATCCTGCGGCAGAGCAACAGGCTCCGGTTCCCTGACAGTCACCCTCGCGTATGCTCCCAGACGCTTTATATACTCGGCGCAGGCGTCGGAATACCAACCCTTCTTCAGCCGTCCCATCGCAATGAAATTCAGATTCATAAGTGTCAGCGCCGATTATTCGGTCGATTGTTGTTTGTCGGACGGCGGACTCCCGACCCCGCACGCGGTGCCATCTGGATCTTGCGCCGCCGCTGCAGCTCCGCGGCCCGCTTTTTCTTGTTCTTGGTGATTATCCTCAGCGCCACGATCGCGATGATCAGCGCCACGATCAGAATTATCAGAATGATCACGATAGGAGAACCAAATATGTTCCCCAGCCGCTCTCTGTAGCTTGCCACCGCGTCCAGCGTTATCTCGCTCTCGGTCACCAACGGAATGGAAGCGATCTGCTCGCCGTTCAGCTTAAGGATCATCTCCCCCACGCTCGTATCCTTGGCGATGGGCGCGGTCATCGTATCGAGTGTAGGAAGTATCGTCTGAATAGCGCTCTCATCAAGCGATTTCGGGATAAGCGTCGAAAAGTCCTCCGTAGGAACTATGCCAACGGTCTCGGCGCCCTCGCCCTTCTCTACCTTCACCTGCATGACCTGCTGGTTCTTGTGAACGATCTGCCTGTACTCAAATTCGCTGAACGCCCATTTATAAAGATTTATATGATCGTCGTACGAATAAGGTCTGTCGGGCTTGTTGCCGTTTTCGTCAAAATACGGCGCACCGAGCGTGATCAAAAGATAATTATAGCCATCGCGCTCCGCCATAGTCACCAGCGAACGCGATCCGGACATGTAATCCTTCCAGTCCCACTTGCCTTCCTTCTTGGGATAAAGCCGCCCAACAGCGCCGGTCTTTATTCCGGCAGCGCCTTCAAAATAAAAGCTAGTATTCTTCGGATTGATCATATCGTTGTCATTGGTGATAAGATAACCCTCTCTGCCGTTCACTTCCACAGACGCGGGATTGTTTTTATTCGCCGGCATAACATACTGATAGGTATTGCATATATCCATAAACCCGGGGTAGTTTTTTATGGCATAGCGCGTGATAAGATAGAGGTCATACGCGGTCGTATAGTGGTTCTCGGCATAACAGCCGTGCGCGTTGACAAATCTTGTGTTCTTGCAGCCGATCTTCTCGGCAGTCTGATTCATCATTTCCACAAAATGCTCGATGCTTCCGCCGCCGACGTTATACGCGATAATATTCGCCGCCTCGCAGGCAGAGCGCATCATAAGCGCGTGCATACAATCCCAGTAAGTAAGATTATCCTGCAGCGCCTGGATGCCCGCGTTCGTAACATCGGTGTAGTTGGGATTGCCGTTATTGAACTCATCGGTGACAGCATAAGGCACCTCGACGATAGCCTGGAAATCCTTGACGTTTTCCAAAGCGACAAGACAAGTCATGATATCCGTAGTATCGGCGGGATACAGCCTTTCATCAGCATTCTTTGAAACAATGACAATGTCATTGTCAAGATTTACCATATAAACACCCTCGCTCATGATGTCAACAGGAGGCGAAAAAGCGGCTTGTGCCGTGAAACTTGTAGAAGATGTAAAAAATAACAGAAATATTGTACAAAAAATTGTTAAAATTTTTACTTTTCGCATATAGACAAATCCCCTTTTTTAGGTTATTATATATTATAG
>JAIEDJ010000164.1 GCA_029068025.1 Oscillospiraceae bacterium
ACACTATACAGCCGCCGCTTGCGTTGCTGAAGGCATTCAGCACCCTGTCCCTTCCCGGCAGCAGCATAAAGATATCGTTAAGTCCCGACGCTTTCAGCCGACAAAACCACTTTTCCGCCGAATCCTCAGCTATCTCCGCATGACCCTGCGGAAGAAAAATAAATCTCTCAGAGCTAATATATTTGCCTGTGGAATATTCCGGCTCCGCACCGCTTTTCAGCGCGATACGAGCACACGCTGTCAAAGCACAAAGCTCCGCGATTTCACCGTTCATGATCTTCCTCCGTCACAGCTATATTATTCTTTCGGATACTCTCTTTTCTTAGGACGGCGAACGTATTTCTTCATATCCTCAACACAAGCACCGAATTTCCGGTAGTTCTCCCGTCCCTCGCGCAAAGTCAGCCCGTGATTCGCGCCCGAAGGAATGTCAAGAAGCTGCTCGTCGGAAACCTCATGACTGACTCTCACTGCTTCGATCTTGTCCTCATAAAAGATAAGATAAGCGTCGTCCTCCCAGAAGCAGACCGGGCAGATATCATACGTACCGCGATCATCCAGCGTAAGATATCCGCAGCACGGACACTCAAACTTCGGTTTTCTGTTGAACAAACCTTTAAACAGCATACGACACAGCACCGCCCCCGAGCATCAATTATAAAATTGCCGCCCGGAACGATTCCGAGCGGCAAAACTTATCCAGTTGAATCAAACACCGAATCTTGTGGTGTTTACCTTGACACCGGGACCCATAGTGGACGAAACGGTGCAGCTCTTGATATACTGACCCTTAGCGGCAGCGGGCTTAGCCTTAGCTACAGCCTCCATCAGAGCGTTGAAGTTCTCCTCGAGCTTGCCCGAGCCGAACGATGCCTTGCCGATAGGACAGTGAATGATGTTGGACTTATCCAGACGATATTCGATCTTACCTGCCTTAGCCTCCTGAACGGCCTTAGCAACGTCGGGGGTAACAGTACCCGCCTTGGGGTTAGGCATAAGACCTCTCGGACCGAGAACCTTACCGAGTCTTCCGACAACGCCCATCATATCGGGAGTCGCGATAACGACCTCAAAGTCCATCCAGCCGCCCTGGATCTTGGCAACGGTCTCATTGTCCGCGATATAGTCAGCACCCGCGGCCTTAGCGTCAGCTTCCTTCTCGGGCTTGCAGAAAACGAGAGTTCTTACAGTCTTACCTGTTCCGTTGGGCAGAACAACCGCGCCGCGAACCTGCTGATCAGCGTGACGGGAGTCAACGCCCAGACGGATATGCAGCTCAACGGTCTCGTCAAACTTAGCCTTTGCGGTCTTGCAAACCAAATCAAGCGCGTCAGCAGACTCGTATACCTTGGTGGAATCGATGAGCTTTGCGCTCTCAACATATTTCTTACCGTGTTTCATTAATATATCCTCCTTGTGGTCAAGCGGAAATTATCCTCCCACTAAATCTTAGTCAACAACCTCTACGCCCATAGAACGGCAGGTACCCGCGATCATAGAGATAGCGGAATCAACGTTTGCCGCGTTCAGGTCGGGCATCTTAGTCTCCGCGATCTCCTTGAGCTGAGCCTTGGTGATCTTAGCGACCTTGGTCTTGTTGGGAACGCCCGAACCGCTCTCGATCTTGCAGGCCTTCTTGATCAGAACGCTCGCAGGCGGAGTCTTGGTGATAAACGTAAAGCTTCTGTCAGCGTAAACCGTGATAACAACAGGAATGATAAGACCCGCCTTATCCTTGGTACGCTCGTTGAATTCCTTTGTAAAGGACATAATATTAACGCCGTGCTGACCCAGCGCGGGGCCAACAGGGGGAGCCGGCGTAGCTTTGCCGGCAGGGATCTGCAATTTTATAAAACCTGTAACCTTCTGTGCCATGACAAACAACCTCCAATAAAAAACTTATGAACGAACCGGCGCCCATCTTCCCGATATGCTCCGCGAATACTCGAACACGCTCCGTGGATACCACCCAACGCACTCCGCGAAACCACGCAGCGCATAACATGAATACCAACCGGCGCAGCCTTTAGGGAAATCAAATGCGCCTTCAGATTTTCTTGATCGCGGCGATCTCCAACGTTGTGGGAGTGACCTCACCAAACATATTGTTGACATTAACGACCACCGTCTGCCTTTCGGCGTCGATCTCGACGATATCACCCTCGAACCCTTCGAGAACGCCCTGCCTTATAGCAACTCTGTCGCCTACGGCAAAGGCCACCGCCGTTTCTGTTCTGCCCTGTTCAAGACTTCTTACCTCGTTCTCGCTGAGCGGAGTAGGCTTGCCCTCGGGGCCAACAAAGCCCGTAACGCCTCTGGTATTTCTGCAGATATACCACGACTCGTTTGTCTCAACCATCTTGACGAAAACATAACCGGGATAAAGCTTATCCTCGACCTCGGTCATCTCTCCGTTCTTACCCTCGACCTGTCTGGTGACGGTAGGGATCGTAACGCCCTCGATAAGGTGCTGGAGATTTCTGTTTTCTACAAGCTTCGCGATATCTGCGGCAACTTTCTTCTCATATCCGGAATAAGTGTGCAGTATATACCATTTTGCTTCTGAGTCAGCCATAGTACCCTCCGTAAATCAGTGGAACAGCAGTCCGTTGAGCAGACCGAACAGCGAATCCAGACCAAAGACCACAGCCGCAGCCAGTCCGCACATTATGATAACAACGACCGTATTGTGCGTAGTCTCCTTCGGCGTAGGCCATACGACCTTCTTGAATTCGCTTCTGGCATCTTTAAAAAATTTAAAGAAGCCTTTTTTCTTCCCGGACTTCTTACCCTTGTCCTTGGAATCCTTGCTGTCCTTGGCTTTCTTGTCCTTATCGGCCTTCTTTTCGGGCTTATCGGACTTCTTATCCGCGGACGATTCGGGAGAGTTTTTTTCAAGCTCTAAATCCTTCGCCATTCCAGATCCTCCCTGTGTTTACTTGGTTTCCTTGTGAAGAGTGTGTTTCTTGCAGAATCTGCAATACTTGTTCATTTCAATTCTGTCGGGATCGTTCTTCTTGTTCTTCATTGTGTTGTAGTTGCGCTGCTTGCACTCAGAACACGCCAACGTAATTTTAACTCTCACTTTCGGCACCTCCTACTTTATTGCCCGTTCGGGCATTATTGCCTCCCTCGGCGCGGAATTGCGGCTTAACGGGGAATTTTTCCGTTTTGAAAAAACGCACAAAAAAATATACCCCATTCGAGGTAATAACATTATACCACATAAATTCATACTTGTCAAGTACTTTATAAAATTTTTTTGTATTAATATCGCAAGTTCCCCCTCGCTTCACTTGTCAAAACATGGGATCTCGATCCCCTCTTTTGTCAAAAAGCTCTCAAATTCCTCGAAAAACAGATCAAAAGCCTTTGCTTCATCGTGATCCGAGACCTCATATAAAATATTAAACAGATCCAGATATTCAAGCTCCGGGTGTTTATCTCTAATAAACGAACCAAATTCATTAATGATCCAACCCCGATCATTGGGCATATATGCCATAAGCGCACTGCAAAAGCCGCCGTAAAAATCAGACAAACTTAAAATAGACCTGCGTGTTAAATATAACAGCGGTCTTTTCTTTATCGCAAACAGTAATTTGATAAGCTTCTTTTGAATATCCTCAGAACTCATTGTTCCCCACCTTCCTCTGCAAATCCGCGCATTCAGGTTAATGTGAACCAGTTTTAGTTTTTACCCTCCGGTCTGTAAAAATTGCCGCCCATATCGCTTGGAATGTCAAATGGAAGTTCATAAAACGCCAATTTGTTTTTCATGATC
>JAIEDJ010000165.1 GCA_029068025.1 Oscillospiraceae bacterium
TTTTTTGATGATGTTCTTTATAGTGCTGCTTCCCCCTTTGTATTACGTTTTTATCGGGCTTTGGCGAAGCAATATTTTATTGACGATCACAGGCGGCATATTTCTGATCGTTCATTTTATTCACGTTCTGGGCAATCTGAGATTTGAAAATTAGATCCGTGAAAACGAATAAACTAAAAGACAGCGCGCAATTCGCGAAAGCGTCTCCGAAAGCGCAACGGAGCGTAGCGGAGTGAGCATTTCGGAGGCGGCTAGCGAATGAGGAGCAAAGCGACGAATGAGAGGCTGGGGGTCGCGAATTGCTTTTATATCAGGAGGTTCATAAAATGGCTAAGATCACGATTCTCGGCTGCGGCTACGGCACGGCGCTCGGCGTTCTGTACACCAAATACGGTCACGAGGTAACTACCTGGACGAAGTTCGAGCAGGAGGCGGAGCAGCTCCGCGCCGAACGCGAGCACAAGCGGCTGCTCCCGGGGGTAAAGCTCCCCGACGCGCTCAAGGTAACGACCGACCCGAAGTGTGTGTCCGGCGCGGATATCATTGTGGTGTGTATCCCGTCCGCGTTTTATCGGGACGCGATCTGTGCGGTAAAGCCGTATGTTGACAAGGAATCCGTTATCGTGAACGCCAGCAAGGGCTTGGAGGAAGCAACGGGAAAGCGGCTCTCGGAGCTTATCCGTGAGGAGCTGCCCGACAACCGCGTCGCGGTCATCACTGGTCCGTGTCACGCGGAGGAGATCGCGAGGTTTGTTCCCACTACCGAGGTCAGCGCGTCGTATAACGAGGGTACAGCCGAGTATATTCAGCGCACGCTTTCCAACGAATGTTACCGTATCTATGTAAACGACGACGTGGCGGGCTGCGAGCTTGGCGGCGTGCTTAAGAATCCCATCGCGCTGGGCTGCGGCATTGCGCGCGGCATGGGTCTTGGCGACAACACAGTCGCGGCGCTTATGACGCGCGGCATGACCGAGATCACGCGTCTTGCCGTCGGGCTTGGCGCGAACTGGAAGACGTTCTCGGGAATGGCCGGCATTGGTGACTTGATCGTCACCTGCACGTCTCAGCACTCGAGAAATTTCCGCGCCGGTTTCCTTATCGGACAGGGCGTTCCCGCTGCCGAGGCGGTCGCTCAGATCGGCACGGTGGAGGGTTATCTTAACAGCAAGACCGCGTTTCGGCTGGCGCGTGAGCACAATATCGACACTCCCATTATCGAGCAGATCGTCAACGTTTGCTATCACGGAAGTGACCCGCGCAAGAGTATCAACGCGCTTATGACGCGCGAAAGCAAGCATGAGCGCGAGGTTTTCTGGACTGATTAAAAAGCAATTTGTAAATTGCGACAGTCTGTAGAAAAAGTCTAAAAAACGGGGTTTCCAAAGGGGCGAAGCCCCTTTGGCAGGGGGTTGGGGGCGGAGCCCCCGCATCCTCTCCCCCTCTTAGAGGGGTTTTTATATAAGCTGAGAGAATTTTTAAATTCTTTTTAAATCACGAATTTGGAAATTCTTTTTAATAAGGAGACTATTTTGAATAACAATAAAAACAAGTCCGTGATAGATCATAACAAGCATAAAAGCAGCAGACCTTCAAATGATAAGATCCCCGCTACTATAAGCGAGCAGATCAAAAAGCTTAAAGAGCGCGGGTGTGTTATCGAGAACGAGGATTGCGCGCGGGAGACGTTAAAATATATAAATTATTTCAGGCTCTCAAATTATTTTGAGCCGTTTTCCGTCAGCAAGCACAGGTATGAGGACGGCACGACCTTTGAGAAGATAATGCAGATCTATGATATGGACAGAAAGCTGCGGAGTATTCTTATCGCGGCTCTGGAGGAGATCGAGATCGCGCTGAGGGCGTGTGTGTCCAATTTTCACGCGCTGAAATACGGCGCACTGGGTTATCTGAATCCGAATACTTTCACGCATTCGCACAATCATCAGAGCTTTATTTCCAAGATGAATTATCTTGTCGACTGCAACGAGGACAGGGAGTTTGTAAAGCACTATAATTCCAAGTACAGCGGCAAGTTTCCGCTGTGGGTAATGACGGAGCTTTTCAGCTTCGGTACGCTGGCTTTTTTCTTTAAGGATCTGCACAGCGCGGATAAGAAGGCTATAGCAAACGATTATTACGGCTGTTCCTCCTCGGAAATGGACAACTGGATATTCTGCTTGAACGAGCTGCGCAATTATTGCGCGCATTACAACCGTCTTTACGGCAACAGCTTTCCGGTTCTTCCGAAAACGCCGAAGGATTTTGAGCCGGAGCTTAAGCCCGACGTTTTCGGTTATATAGTTGTGATGAAGCAGCTGTATCATGATCGGGAAAACTGGAATGAGCGCGTTGTGAAGCCTATCGCGCGAATGCTCAAGAAGAATTCCAAGGCGGTGAGGCTGTCCGATATCGGTTTCCCGGAGAATTGGGAGCAGCTGTTGACATTTGATTTAGCTGCCGGCAGTTAGTTAAGGTACGCTTCGCGCGGGGTCGGGATTCCAAAGGGCTATGCCCTTTGGCAGGGCGCGGGGCAGAGGCCCCGCGATTCTCCCCTCTCCCTGAGAGGTGGCGTACAAGCTAGGCGAGCTTTGCTCGCCGTCTGGGGACAGCTTCTGACTTTGCAAATTGCTATAAAACTAAGAGGGAATATGGCGAACGGATTTAAAAGATTTCTTGATACCGGCGGCTTGTCCTTGGACGAGATCAGGGAGAAGATCAACAAAATGGCGCTGGAGCTGGCGGTGGATATCGTTGACGGCGCGACACAGCTTATGCCGAGGGAGATACGCAGCAAGGCAAAGCAGATGGTGCGTGACCTTGGCAATAAAAGCTCTTCGTCCGAATATAAGGCGGAAAAGATACCTCCGAGAGCACAACAGGATAAGAACTCCGATGCGGGATTCAAGGTAACGAAGGTCATTCATGAATCGGGGGTCGTCCATACGGATATTTTCGATGACGAGTCCGATCCCGCTGAAAACTTTAATGATAAACTCAAGGACGCGGCAGATGATAACGGGAATCTTCACTATGGACTTCTTCCCGAAAACACGTCTGATCCCGAAAAAATTCTGATTGTCAATGAGCAGAATGTTGTTACTGCGTATCCGCATGAAGCGATCATCGGAGAGCAGAGCGAGCAGGACGAATTCATGGCGGAGAAGATCGCTCAGATGCGAAAGCTGGAGGAGGTCTCGCACAACGGTTATATCGTAAAGCGCTGTGTTGAGATAACTATGGTGCGTCAGGGAGAATTTATGAAGGACGTTGAGGACGACTATCTTCACAGCGCGTTTTGCGGGATACCGCGCCCGATATACGCTGCTATGTCGCGCTCTCAGCTGCGCACTTATTTCACTTGGAGAACGGGCTGGCGGCGCGGGCTTCACTCGAAAACGGACAAGCCGTATATTCTGCTTTACTGTTATGAGGTGCTGAACAAGATCGGGTTTGATTCTTCAACGGCGGCTTTTCGCGAGCTGCTGCTGATTTGGAACGAGCTGCGTGATGACGCGCTTTATCTTAACGACTTCCTGCCGAGGTGGATCAAGGATTTTTACGCGTTCAACAGAATAGATGATCCGCTGCCCGAGTTTCCCGAAGAGCATAACGGAACGGATGTATGCTCGGAGATACTGAGCGGAAATTATAAAAACAAGCTGGACTATCTGGCGGACAATTCTTCTTATAATATCCGGTGCAGCGTTTTTGTGAACGCCGGGAACAAGCCGTATCTGAACGGCGCGTGTGAGGCGGCACTGCTGGCGCTGGACGCGCATTTCAAAAAGTTCGGCGTTGAACTGTCCGGGCTGATCTGCGGCAAGATGAGGAAGGAATTCTCGTGGTCGCCGTTTGGCGGCGCGCCTGTGGATCTTGACCGAATGGACGGCTTTGAACCGCTGAAGATCAGCGAGCCGGAGTGCTACTGCAAAAAGCGCGGAGAGCCTGCGCTTGAGGTGTTTGAATTTGCTCCGTCAAAGGATTTTATCGGATATGTTTTAAAGTGTGTGGAAGCGCGTCTGCGCAAAAGAATGGCGTTCAGCCACAGGTTGTCGCCGAATATCAGCATGATCAAGAACGAGCTTGCCAACCGCGGCAAGCTGCAGAGCGCGGTTTCTGACAAGGCTTTTGAAACGCTGATCTCCGACGCGGTGGATCTTTACTGCTGCCGGAACAATATCGGCGCTCCGCGGAAGATCGATGATTCCGCTGTGAACTATTCCGCACGCAAGGTGGAGATCGACGTTTCAAAGCTCGGCGAGATACGCGAGCAGGCGGAGCGCAACACCAAGCTGCTGATCGTTCCCGATGAGGATCTCTCGGAGGATACTGTTTGGCAGTCCTCGGAAAAGGTCGCGGAGGACGAGTTTTCCGCCGCGGTTGCCGACGCTTCCGAAACGGAGGAGGTTTCGGAGAACTCCGGGGACGGCGGCTCTATCGGCGTTCTGACACCCGATAAATTTGTTATCACAACGCAGGAAAACGTCGTCAATGGCAATATTATTAAAAGCGGGGCAGTGGACGGGCTGCCCGAGGAATGGCGGGAGTTTGCCTTGAAACTGCGTCCGCACCATATTCCCTCTTT
>JAIEDJ010000166.1 GCA_029068025.1 Oscillospiraceae bacterium
GTCCGAACATAAATCCGAACGCCTGAAGGATCGCCATCACGCCGAAAACGATGCTTGTAGCTCCCCCCGCGCTGAGCGACAGCTGACTGACAAAATACGAGTCTGCCATGTTGTAGATATTTGTGATCAGCATACTGATTATTGTCGGTATTCCCAATGAAATTATCAGTTTCGGGATGGGGGTCTCGGTCATTTTTTTATATTGCATATCCGCGCTTGCCGCTGTATTATGATCCATTTTTCTGCACCTCTGAATTGTTTGAATAAAAAACGGTTCTTTGAAAAATCAAATGTGCTGCTTTTTTAAACAGCACTTAATAACTTGATCAATTATATTATAGCACTTTCTTGTCGGAAAATCAAGTAATTTAAACATTTTACTCGGTTATTTGTGCAGGAAAAGCAGCAAAATCGCTGTCCTTGCATATAATGTATTATTTGCAGGGAGGTATCGCAAATGAAACGCTGTGTTCCGCTTGAACCCGCCGCGGAAAAGGTCTGCCGTCAAAGCTCCGTTCCGCCGCTTATTTTTCAGCTGCCGCCCGAACAGGGCAGACAAGTGCTTGAAAGGTCACAGGATTCCCCCGTATTTAAATGTCCCGCCGATATTTCTTGTGAATATATCGAATGCGGCAAGTGGGGCGAGATACCCGTATATTTCGTCACGCCGAAATGCACGGAGATAAGGAACGTGATATTATATATTCACGGCGGCGGATGGGTCTTCGGGAGCTTTCACACTCATGAAAAGCTCGTGAGGGAGCTTGCCGCAAGAACAGATTCGCTCGTTGTGTTTCCTGAATACTCGTTGTCGCCCGAAGCAAAATATCCCGTCGCGTTGGAGCAGTGCTACTATGTGCTGTCACACCTGCGTGAGATAGTCGGAAAGCGCTGTCCGAACATATGCGGCAGCTGTCCGATAATCGCGGGTGACAGCGTAGGCGGAAATATGGGTGCGGCAATGGTGATCATGGCAAATGAGCGAAAAGGTCCGCATATTCAAAAGCTGCTTATGTATTATCCGGTAACGGGCGCTTGCTTTGACACACCGAGCTACAGGAAATTTGCCGAAAATTATTATCTTTATCGCGACGGAATGATCCGGTTCTGGCGGCAGTATGCGCCTTGCCTGAAAACAAGAGATCAGATCACCGCTTCGCCGTTAAGGGCAAGTTTAAAGTGCCTGAGCCGGTTTCCTCCGACAATGATAATCAACGGTCAGGCGGACGTTCTGCGAAGTGAGGGCGAAGCGTTCGGGGAAAGGCTTCGCTGCGCGGGCGTTGATGTTACAGCATTGCGGATACAGGGAACTATCCACGATTTTGTTATGCTGAACGCGCTTGATCAGACTTCCGCCTGCCGGATAGCCATGGCGGCATCCGTGGAGTGGATAAACAGAAAAGAATGTGAATAAGTGATTCGGTATTAATGATCATTAATTCGGATATAATATTAAGACAACACCGCACGGCATTTGTGCGGTGTTTTTTTAAAAACAGGGGGATATAGTCATGAGCAATCATTTAAAAAACTCGGCAAGTCCATATCTTTTGCAGCACTCCGAAAATCCGGTAGACTGGTATCCGTGGTGTGCCGAGGCGTTTGAAAAAGCGAGATCGGAGGATAAGCCGATCTTTCTGAGTATCGGTTACAGCACGTGCCATTGGTGCCATGTAATGGCGCACGAAAGCTTTGAAGATCCGCAGACCGCCGAAATTCTCAATGACAAATTTATTTCGATAAAGGTCGACCGCGAGGAACGCCCCGATATAGACAGCGTGTATATGATGGTGTGCCAGGCGTTTACGGGAAGCGGAGGCTGGCCGATGTCCGTTTTTATGACATGGGATAAAAAGCCGTTTTTCGCGGGAACGTATTTTCCGCCGCGGTCTGCTTACAATATGCCCGGATTTCCCGAGCTTCTGAATACTGTTGCGGAGCTGTGGGAGAATGACCGCGAAAGGCTTTTGCGTTCAGCCGATGAAGTTACCGAGCGCTTAAAAAGTGTACAATATAATGTTGATACATTGGTCGAAAATAATCTGCGCGAATGGGCAGCACAGATATTGCTGGATGATTTTGATAAAGAAAACGGCGGTTTCGGTGACGCGCCTAAGTTTCCGACTCCGCACAATCTGCTGTTCCTTTTATTGTACGCAAAGCAAAAGAAAATTACCGAGCCGATAAATGCGGTTGAAAAAACGCTTCTGCAAATGAGAAAGGGCGGTATCTTCGATCAGATAGGGTATGGATTCGCCAGATACTCCACGGACAAGCGTTTTCTTGCTCCGCATTTTGAGAAAATGCTGTATGATAACGCGCTGCTGATCACTGCGTATTCGGCGGCGTATTTTGTCACAAATAATGTCTTATATCTTGATACCGCTGAAAAGACCGCGGAATATATTCTGCGCGAAATGACCGCTCCCCACGGCGGATTTTACAGCGCACAGGACGCGGACAGTGACGGCGTGGAGGGCAGGTTTTATACGTTCGATATTTCGGAAATTATCGAGGTTCTGGGAAAAGAAAAAGGCGAAAAATTCTCCGAAATTTTTGACATTACCGAGAGCGGAAATTTTGAGGGAACGAATATTCCGAATTTGTTAAAAAGCAGCGATTTATTATCTGATTTTGGCGAGGAAATTCAAAGACTGTATGATTATCGGAAAACGCGCGCCGGGCTTCACGTTGACGATAAGATATTGCTTTCGTGGAATTCGCTGATGATAGCGGCGATGTGTATGCTTTTTCGCGTTTCACACAATGAAAAGTATTTAAACGCGGCAGTTAATGCGCAGCGTTTTATAGAGGAAAATATGTGCGATGAGAATACGATTTACACAAGCTGGCGAAACGGGATTCGCTCGGACGTTTCTTTTTTGGACGATCACGCGTTTTATACGGCGGCGCTTATCGAGCTGTATAATTCAACGCTTAACAAGGAATATCTCGATAAAGCCGGGATAATCTGCCGTGAAGCTGTGAAGCGCTTTTCCGATGATCGGAACGGAGGATTTTATCTTTCAAAAGCGGAAAATACCGAGCTGTTTATGAATCCGAAAGAAGTCTATGACGGCGCGATCCCAAGCGGCAATTCGGTTATGGCATATGATCTTGTGCGTTTGTATCAGCTTACCGACGATGAGGGATACAGTGAGCTTGCGGAAAAGCAGATAGCCTTTTTATCAAATGAAGCGGCGAATTATCCCGCGGGGCACTGTATGTTCCTGATCGCTGAAACGCTGTTTAAAGATCCGCCGGAGCATATTACCGTTGTAACAAAAAGCGGCTGTGTTCCGGATGAGCTTAAAAGCCGTTTGCCGTTCTTGGCAAACGTTTTGGTGATGAGTGAAGGTGATAAATATCCGTTGGTAAACGGCAATACGACTTATTATGTTTGCAGGGAAAATCACTGTTTGCCGCCAAGTAATTTTTTTGGATAATTAGTCGAATTTTCTTGTGCTTTATAAAATGTTGCTTTCCCGGGATCCCAAAGGGCAGCGTTTTGCGGGCGTTTTGCGCATAGCGCATAATGCGTGCCCTTTGGCGGGGACTGGGGCGGAGTCCAACCTCCTCTCTCCCCCTTTCTCCGAGAGGGAGGTTTTATACAAGTTGATGCGGCGTATTGTTTTGAAATTTCGTTTTTTAACAGATCGTCAAAAACATAATACTTTTTCGGCTGCTTGATTTTTTATAAATTCTTGACTTTTTGGTAAAATCATGCTATAATATAACTTAATTACACAAGTGACAGCACTGGGAGGATATGCGTATGAACTGGGGAATTATCGCAACTGGAACTATCGCTGAAAAATTCGCGAAGACGGTGAACGCTATGAGCGCGGAGGGCGAAAGGCTTGTGGCTGTCGGATCCCGTGACAAGGATAAAGCGCGGAAATTCGCGGACGAATTCAATATCAAGAAGGCATACGGTTCGTATGAGGAACTGGCGGCTGATCCCGATGTGGATGCGGTCTACATTGCCACTCCGAATAATATGCACTTCGATAATGCCATGCTGTGTCTGGCGGCGGGAAAGCATGTGCTGTGCGAAAAGCCGTTCACGACAAGCGCAAAATACGCTGAGATGCTGCACCGTATCGCTGACGGGAAGGGGCTTTTCGTTATGGAAGGCTTTTGGATCCGCTTTCTGCCGCTGTATGATGAGCTGCTAAAAATTATCGCTTCAAAGAAATACGGCGAGCTGCGTCACGCGCGGTGCGATTACGGCTTTATCGCAAACGGAGAGCGGCGGGAGCGCAAATTTTTGTCGGAGCTTGGCGGCGGAGCGCTGCTGGATATCGGGATCTACTGTCTCGGATTTTTGAGAATGGTTATGGGCTGTGATCCCGAGGCGTTTGAGTCCGAGGTTCGGTTCAATGAATATGAGACGGACGAATTCAGCGTGATACAGCTGCGTTATCCCGGAGGGCGCACCGCTCAATGCTTACAGGCTATAGGGCTGCAGATCGAGCGGCAAGCTGCTTTGTATTTCGACAACGCGTCGATCTATCTGCCGGATTTTCAGGGGGCGTATTCCATGACGGTAAAGCCCGTTGACGGCGATGCTTATGATATCAGTATGCCGCCGGATATCAACGGCTTTGAATATCAGATCCGCGAGGTAACAAGATCGGTCGGAGCGGGGAAAACTCACAGCGATATTTTCTGTCCAGAGGACAGTATTGCCGTCCTTCATCTGATGGATAAGATACGCGAAAGCTGGGGTATGAAATTCCCCTTTGAGCTTTCTCCCGAGGAGCTGGCTATGAAAATCAGTGTTGACAAAGACGCGTACGTATGCTATAATAATGATAATCAAGATAAAGAGCCGCAATGATTCTTCCTCTTCTACTCTTTGGTGTCGCGTTTGTGTTCTTGTTTGCGGGCGTGCCTGTCGCGTTTGCGTTTGGCGGCGCGGCGTTTTTGGTCGCGTGGCTTGCGCCCGAGATTGGAATCGACATCTTCGCACTATTGCCCGCACGAATCTATGGCATTATGAGCAACTCCACGCTCATGGCGATGCCGCTGTTCATCTTCATGGGCTTGCTGCTCGAAAAAAGCGGAATCGCCGAGCGCCTGCTTGGCAACATCAGCCAACTCTTTGGCTCGTTGCGCGGCGGAATGGCGCTTGGCGTGGTGTTTGTCGGCGTTTTGCTCGCGGCGAGCACGGGCATTATTGGCGCGAGTGTCGTGATGATGGGCGTGATTGCGATTCCGTCTATGCTCTCTGCGCGCTATGCGCCAAGCTTTGCAAGCGGCGTTGTAACGGCGAGCGGCACGCTTGGGCAAATCATTCCGCCAAGTATCGTGCTGATTCTGCTTGGCGATGTGCTGCAAATCTCGGTGGGCGATTTGTTCGCCGCCGCGCTGCTGCCTAGCGCGATTTTGGTTGGGCTGTATGTCGTCTATATCCTCGCAATCGCGTTTTTGCGCCCAAACATCGCGCCTGCGACAAAGAGTGGCGCAAATCTGCGCGCACTCACACTCGACACGCTCAAGTATTCTCTGCCCCCTGTCGTGCTCATCGCTATTGTGCTTGGCGGAATCCTCGCCGGGCTCGTTACGCCGAGCGAGGCGAGCGCGCTTGGCGCGGCTGGGGCTGTGTTGCTGTCGGTTTTGTTGCGCAAATTTTCGCTTTCGCTTTTGCGCTATGCGGCGCTGCAAACGGCGATTTTCTCGGGGCTCATCTTCGCGATTCTCATCGGCGCTTCGGCTTTTACGCTCGTGTTCAACGAGACAGAGGGCGGCGATTTGATTTTCGCGCTTTTCGAGAGCAGCGAGGACAAATGGACATTTATTTTCGTGGCAATGCTGCTTGTGT
>JAIEDJ010000167.1 GCA_029068025.1 Oscillospiraceae bacterium
CTTATATACGATTCGTTTTCGGTAGTAAAGAACGGCGATACCGCTGTGCTGCCGCGCAAGGAGTTCCAGATACTGTTCAAGCTGTTGTCGTTCCCCGGAAAGACGTTTACAAGACAAAATCTTATGGACGAGTTCTGGTCGATGGATTCCGACAGCGAGGCGAGGACGGTGGACGTTCACATAAACCGTCTGCGCGAGAGGTTCCGCGACAACGAGGATTTCGAGATCGTGACCGTGCGCGGGCTGGGGTATAAGGCTGTGAGGAACGATTGAGAGGTGCATGATGTCGGTTCAAGCGAGCTTGAACGTATATCTGGGAGAGTATCGGATAATGGACATCGTCAGCGTTTATATGAAGCGCGGGCTGAGCGTTTTTGACCGCGATAACCGTGCGTTTATTATCACGTCCGACGACTTTGACTGGGATCATTTGTCCGTAACGTTTGACGAGCTGACAAAGTTTATTGAGGATAAGGAAAGCAGGCGCTCGCCTGTCTGTATTACCCTTTACGAAAACGGCGAGCCGGTCACGAGCCTGCTTAAAACGACACCGGACGAGCTTTCTATCGCCTGCGATGTCAACAGAAGAACTCTTGAAGCAAGCGGCTTCCGATACACCGACGTTAATTGGTATATTGAAAAATTTATCGCGCCTCTGGGAGCGGACGGTTTTTATGCTGAGAATTTTGAGTATCAGCAATTACATTAAAATTTTACCTTATATTTTGCACTGCTGACAAAGCGGGAGGTCGTTTTGCGGGTGAAGAAGAAGGATACTAATGAAAAGGTCGACCGGCTGTTCGGCGTGGTAAATCGGCTAGGCGTAAAGATGATGCTGTTCACGCTGATAATTATGGCGGGCTCGGACGTGCTGATCTTCACCGCGACTATCATCATGGATATGATCGCGGGCGGCGAGAGCAATACGATCAGTATTCTGGCATCGCTGGCGGCGAGTATAATTATCGGAACGATGCTTTCGTTTATCGTCTGGATAGTGGTGCTTAAGCCCCTTTCCGAGCTTATCAAGGGAACAAAGCGCGTGATGAACGGCGATTATTCGGTTCGTATTGATGTGGGCTGGGTCGAGAAGCGCACTATCCGCGAGCTGAGAGCGCTTATACGCGATTTTAATGAGATGGTGGAGGAACTGCAGAACACCGAGATGTTCCGCAACGATTTTATCTCGAATTTCTCGCATGAATTTAAGACGCCGCTGGCTTCCATACGCGGCTTCGCGCGGCAGCTTTATGAGGGCGATCTTACTCCGGAGCAGCAGCGTGAGTTCTCGAAGATCATACTTGATGAGACCGAATATTTGTCGGTGATGTCGCAGAATACGCTGCTGATGACCAATCTCGAAAACAAGGATATCGTTACGGACAGGACGGAGTTCTCGCTGGACGAGCAGCTTCGCTCGTGTATGCTAAGGCTGGAGCCGCAGTGGTCTGAGAAGAATATTGAGATCGACATGGAGGAGCTGGAGGAAGTCCGTTTTTTCTGGAATGAACAGCTGTTGGCGCACGTCTGGAACAATCTCTTCGACAACGCGGTGAAGTTCACGCCGGAGGGCGGCTCGATATGCGTTTCGTGCAGGCGTGAGAGCGGCGCTGTGAAGGTCGTGGTTGCGGACAGCGGCTGCGGGATCTCTGCGGACGCGCTGCCGCATATCTTCGAGAAGTTCTATCAGGCGGACAAGTCTCATGCCACAAAGGGCAACGGTCTGGGACTTCCGCTCACCAAGAAGATAGTTGAGCTTTGCGGCGGAAGCATACACGCGGAGTCGGAGCCGGGGCGCGGTACCACGTTTTATGTGGAACTCAGAGGTGAAACAAGATGAGGCGCAACGTTTTGATGGAAAGTCGGACTTACAGGTGATATTATGGAATTTAGAATGAACCCGTGCGAAGGAGAATATGAATTTTCACTTTGTATACGCAATTACCGCCCCGCGATAGGAGATGATCAATTTGACAGCTGGTGCAAGGTCGATCTGAAATTAAAGTGCTGCGACTATATGGACTACAAGGTTCTCAATGATGAGATGCTTGAATCCGCCGATGTTGAGAAGCTTGCCTGGGAGTTGGTGCGGCTGCTGAATGGCGAGATCTCCAAAGAAACGCTAATTAGTTTTGTGGAGCCTGATTTGAATTTTACGCTTTATCCGAAGCAGTTTATTGGAAATTTTGAGACTGATATTTCCGCGGAGCTTATGATTTCGCTGCGGAAGAGCCATACCAACTATAACGGGCTTGTGCTGACTATCCCGATGGATCGCGATGACATTACAGCTCTTTTATTATATTTAAAGGAGGTTATGGAAAATGGTCAATTGGAACAGCGAACTTTATTTGAAATTCAAGGCGCAGCGGACGCAGCCGGCAATTGATCTGGCGCAGCGTGTAGGCGACTATGCCGAGGATCCGCGCGAGGTGATAGATCTCGGGTGCGGTCCCGGAAATTCGACTCGGGTGCTGAAAAATCAATTTCCGAACGCGCATATCATCGGCGCGGACAACAGCGCGATTATGATCGAAAAGGCTAAAG
>JAIEDJ010000168.1 GCA_029068025.1 Oscillospiraceae bacterium
CAAGCGCAGACCGTCGATCCCGAAGTCTTCCTTCCAGCCCGTGATAACATCCTTGAGATATTGCTTTAGCTCGTGGTTGTAGAGATTGAGCTTGACAAGCTCATAGTGACCCTCCCAGCCCTCGTAATAGAAGCCGTCGTTGTAGTTGGAGTTACCCTCGCGAACGTGAAACCAGTCCTTCTTTGAGCTGCCGAGCTTGTGCTCGCGAACATCCCTGAAGTGAACGAAGTCGCGTCCGACATGATTGAACACGCCGTCAAGAACTACCTTGATGCCGTTCTCGTGAAGAGCTTCGCAGACCTTCTTGAAATCCTCATTGGTTCCCAGACGGCGGTCGATGGTCTTGTAGTCTATCGTATCATAACCGTGAGCTACGCTCTCAAATATCGGCCCGAAGTAGATGGCATTGCAGCCAAGCTCCTTGATATGCGGAATATCGTCAATAACACGCAATATCTTGTGTGTAGGCTCGCTCGTCTGATCATTCTGACGGGGACAGCCGAAATACCCGATGGGATAGATGTGATAAAAAACCGCGTTCTCATACCATTTCATAATAATTTATTTCTCCTTAAATCTTTTTATTGATCATTATAATCAACGCGCTTAAATTATACCATAAATTGTGCTGTTTGTCAAGCGCCGAGGTCAAAAGGGACACTGCCGAGATACCTTTTGTTGTACAATTTCACCAAAATTTTTAATATTTTTATAAAAAATATGAGATTTTTGTGAATAACATATTGAAATGCTAATTTAAATATGTTATAATAAACTAAATAACTATGTTTATCTGCGTTTGGCAGACAGACTTTAAAGTATATAAACTATTTGCCGGGGGATCATATATGACTTCAAACCGAATCTTCAACAGTGCCCGAATAATTATATTGGCTTTGATCATTTTGATCACGGCCGCTCCGTTTACGCCCGCTTTTGCAAGCAGTGAAAGATCTTACGTTGTCGGCGCGAATCAGCGCTTTGGCGCGTCGGCAAAGTCCGGCAGATACATAGGCGCGGGCTGCGATTATATCAACAAGATCTCGGCTATCAGCGACAACCGTTTTTCCTATACGTCCGATTCTCCCGAGGCGCTTTTCAGAAAGCTGATCGACGGTACCGTTGACATAATTCCCTGCGTTACACAAAGCGAGCTTGAAAAATATGAGCGCCTTGTGCGCGGCGATGAAGAAAGCGTTCTTCAGCTCGTCCCTTCACCGCTGTTTGCGAAGTTCTGCACTATTTCCGTCAACGGCACCGGCGAAAATATCAAAACCGAATTCGGCAACGAATATGAGATCAGAAAACTCACTATCGGCTATCTCAAGGATGATGAATATGATTTCTTTGTTGACGGAAAATTCATCTGCAATGAGATAAGCGGCGCGAAATTCGTATCATACACAACAGAAGAAGATCTCAGTGTGGCACTGAAAAGCGGCGACGTCGGTGCTGTTGCAAAAAACTGCTTTATTCACTGGGAAAATGAGACTGTCGTCTACACCTTCAATCTCGAACCATGCTATTTTGCCGTCCGTGCGCACAATCCTGAGCTTGTGGAAGATCTGATCCGCGGGCTTGCCGATATTCTCGCATATTCCCCGTCGTTCACCGGCGATATTTATGAAAAATATATCTCCGATTACGGAAGTGTCAAATTTGCCTTTACAAAATCGGAAAGCGATTATATCACAAACAACAGGCGTCTTGTTGTCGCCTACAATCTCGGGACCGACTATGCTCACTGCTGGGATGACAACACCAAGACCTTAACAGGCACACCGGCAAGGATCTTTGACGAGCTGGAAAAAAGCACGGGGTTCACCATAGAGGTGGAGCCTTTTGACGATCTCACCCAATGTATACGGCAGCTGATCGACGGCAGAGCCAATATGGTTTTCGGAGGAGTGTCCCCCGATGGGATAACCGATTATTCGGGCTGCTTCGTGACCTCGGCGGTGACGCAGTCGCCGCTCGTTATGCTCGGCAGCAAAGACAAGGAGGACGATACTATCTCTTCCATTGCCATGGTTGGATCCAACAGCAGCATTAAAAACGCTTTGTCGCGCTTTTATCCCAACGCCCGTGTGACTCCGTTCCCGACAGCGGAGTCCGCCGCCGAGCGTATCAGGATCGGCTCCTATGACGCGTTTTGTACAGGCACAAACACCGCGGTCTATCTGATGAGCCGCCGGAACAACAACCTCAAAATGCTGAAAACGCTCTCGGTGAGCGTATCGGAATGTTTTGCGGTAAACAAGGCACAGCCCGATCTTTACAGCATTATCGAAAAGACGCTTTCCAGGATCAACCGCGGGGTTTCCAACGCGGAGACCTATAATATTATCAGCACTTTTGAAAACGCCAAGTTTGAGGAGCCGTCGTATTTGTGGCTTATAATCGCGGGATTTTCGGCGATCGCCGTTCTGATAATAGGCGGCGTAATCCTCGGCAGTCTTGAGAACCATCGCCGTCTCGAGGTCGATTCTCTGACAGGCGGAAGAAACAAGCGGCGCTTTATCAAGGACTCGGAAAAGGCGGCAAAAAAGCTGGAGCCTGAACGCCTTGCAGCCGCGGTGATAGACATCGACAAGTTCAAATTCGTAAACGACCGCTTGGGCTATGAAGAGGGCAACCGTATTCTTTCACGTATGTATAACACCATCAGCGACACCGTGGAAAAAGGCGAGGTATTCTCCCGCGTTTCCGATGACAACTTTGCGATCATTATGCACAACGGCTCCGATATGGAGCTGGAAACGCGCCTCAGCAATATCTTTGAGGAATTCAACCGGCGCAACTCCATGCACACGTCGGTCCCGCTGTCGTTCAGCGCGGGCGTATGCCGTCTCGGACAGTGCAGACAGAAATTCGGAGCAGTGGATATCAACGCCGCAATAGACCGCTGCAATATCGCGAGAAAAACCATCAAGGAACGCAGAGGAAACGCGATAGCGTTCTTTGACGGCAAGATCCGCGAAAAGGAAATGCGCGAAAAAGACTACGAAAATGAAATGCCCAACGCGCTCAAGAACAACGAGTTTGTCTGCTTCCTTCAGCCGAAATACGGCACAAGATCGCGGCATATCGAGGGCGCCGAGGCGCTTATCCGCTGGAAGAGCAAGGAATTCGGATTTGTATACCCCAGCGATTTTATCCCGCTTTCCGAAAAGAACGGATTTGTGGTGGAGCTGGACTTCTTCATTCTTGAAGAGGTATGCCGCCTTATGAGAAAGTGGCTTGACAACGGTCTTACGCCTGTTGTCATCTCTGTAAATCAGTCGCGGCTGCATCTCGATGAGCCGGACTACATAGGCAAGCTCCGCGAGATCGTTGACAAATATGAAGTCCCGTATGAATATATCGAGCTGGAGCTTACCGAAAGCGTTTTCACGGATAACGCGGAGCTTATGATAAAAACCATGCAGAAGCTGCACGACGTTGGATTCAAGCTCTCAATAGACGATTTCGGCTCGGGATATTCCTCGCTGAATATGCTTAAGGATATGCCCGCCGACGTCGTGAAGATCGACCGCGAATTCTTTAACACCACCGCAAATTCCGAAAAGGGCAGAGCGGTCATATCCTCCGTTGTAGAGCTTGCCAACAGGCTTGATATGAAGGTAATTTCCGAGGGTGTGGAGACAGAGGAGCAGGTGGAATTCCTGGCGGAGATCGGATGCCAGCTGGTTCAGGGGTACTTCTTCGCGAAGCCCATGACCGTCAAGGAATTCGAGACCCTTTGGGAAGAAGACCGCGCCAAAGATAACGATCAAGAGGTGATCCCAAATGAAAATTGATCATACCGCCGCAATGGAAAGAGCGCTCGAGGAGATCGAAAAGCTCAAGGCACGGCTCCGCTCGGAACGCATGCTGACCTCGCTCTCTTCGGAATATACGCGCTTTGGTCTGTGGGAATACGACATTGCTTCGGATACCTACTGCCAATACAAAAAAAGCAACGGCACCTATCTTGACGATCCGGAATACATATCGAACTTCCGCGAGACTATGACGGGACGCGGCAAGGTGTTCGCGGAGGATCTGCCGGAGTTCAACCGCTTCTGCGATTCACTCGCGCGCGGCGACAGTGAGGTCTTTTGCGTTATCCGCATGATCGGCGAAGCGCCCGGAATAGTAAAGCAGCGTTTTGAAGGAAAGGCTGCCCTCGACGAGGACGGGAAACCGTATAAGATCATTGGAAGAACTATCGACGTGACCGCCGACAATGACGGTACAGACGGCTCAATGGGCAGACGCGACCCGCTCACGGGGCTTTGCGCTCCCGAGCTTTTCCGTGATATTATTGCGCAGAAGCGTTCCGGTATCAACCGCTACAACAACGGCGCGTTTCTGTCTGTGGGAGTGGATAAGTTCCGCGATATAGAAGCTGTACAGGGCAGAGAATACTCTGACTATGTACAGAGAACCATAGGTGGGATCATCGAGGATGTTCTCAGCAGCGAACGCGACAGCGCGATAACAAGGATCCGCAGCGGTGAATTTCTTATATATGTCAGCTACATAGGCGTAAGCGCTCCCGACAAGATCGCAAGGCGTATCCTCGATGAGGTGAACGGATTTCCGTTTGAGGGAACGCCCGCTAATGTCAGTGTCGGCATTGCCCGTCTGAGAAGCGGAAGACGGTTTGAAGACGTATACAACAAGGCTGTTCTTGCGTTGGCGGAAGCGCAGAAAAGCGGCGGAAACTGCTTTATGCACTACAGCATAACCATGTCCGCGGGGCAGAACAGCTTTGCTTCCGACGCTTACGGATCGCTGTCCTCGGGCGGTGCTTCAAAGGTATACGAGCTGATCCTTAAAGCGTTTTGCAGCGAGGGCGACCGTGCGGCAATAATGCGGACTGCCTTCAGCGTTGCGGGACAGCTTGTCGGAGCCTCCAATATCTACGCGTATTCGCTCGACGATCCTGATCAGCGGAGCACTATGATCTATGACGCTATAGGACTGCCCGCCGCAGAATGTCCCGGGATCGTGCAGCATTGCTCCGATGCCGATATCTCGGCGATATTCGGAAACAGCGACAGCGTGCGCATACACACCGCCGACGACAAAATAACCGGACTGTCACTGGAAAACGGCGCGGTATGCGCGGAGTGCAGAGCTATCCGCTATAAAAACCGGATAACGAGATATTTCGCTGTAATATTCAACAGCAGATTCGAGCTTACGGAACAGGATCTCCAGATCATTTCCGCTCTTCACAAGGCGCTCACGTCTATGACGCAGACACATGAAAGCGGAAAAAGCGGAAAAACGGCGCGCCGCCTGAACAGCGCCATCATCTCCGATCACCGCATGGAAGGCTTTTCCATCATTCCGGGAACGTTTGTCACCGAGTTTGTCGGAGAAAACGCGGCGGAGCACTACGATATGCGCCCCGGCGACATATGTTACAAAAAAATGTACGGAAGAGATGAGCCGTGCGAAAACTGTCCCGCGGTGAAGCTGGACAAAAGCGAGGATATGTTCGCGTCATCGGCGTATTATAACGAAAAGGAGAACCGTTGGCTTGACGTTACCGCCTCCGTCGCGGAAAACGATCACGGCGAACGCCGCTATGTGGTAAGCTCCACCGATATCACGGACTGTCTCGGAAAGATACAGATGAAGGATATACTCACGGGAGTTATGACATTCGACTCGTTCACAGCCGAAGCGCTTCGCGTGACCGCCGCGCAGGGCATTGACGACATATTCCTTGCTGTGGTGAGCCTTGCGGAATTCCGCAGGATCAATGAAAAACACGGCTTTGAAATGGGAAATTCCGTGCTGATAGCCATGGCGGAGATCTTCGGCAGCTGTCTCAGGGAAAACGAGCTTATCTGCCGTAGTACCGCCTCGCGATTTATAATTATGTTCAGAGAGCAGGACAGCAATGAGATGTTTGTCAGGCTGTCCGCCATACTCGGAAGTATTCAGAAGCAGATATTCGACCGCTTTAAAATACAGGTCTACCTTGTAGCAGGCGTATGCTGTCCCGCCGACGAGGATGTCGGCCTGATGGGAGCGCTTGACAGGGCAGTCACCGCTAAAAACACGGTAAGCGACAGATCGTTCTACAACAGAAATCACATCGTATTCTATGACGGAGCGCTCAGTGAACAGCTCAGGGAGCGCCGCCATATTGAAGCGAATATGATGAACGCGCTGGAGAACAACGAATTTAAAGTATACTACCAGCCCAAGGTCAGCATAAACACGGGAAAGGTGGTAGGCGCGGAGGCGCTTGTGCGCTGGATACGCCCCGACGGCGAGGTCATCTCCCCGGGAAAGTTTGTCCCGATCTTCGAGCAGAACGGCTTTATTACGGATATGGACTTTGCCATCTACCGCAGCGCTGTCGCGGACATTGCAAGATGGCTCAAAAACGGCATAGATGTACCGCTGATCTCACTGAACGTATCACGTTTCCACTTGGGAGATGAGAATTTCATTGAAAAGCTCAGCTCACTGGTGGACGGTCTCAATGTTCCGCACAAATACATCGAGCTGGAGATCACCGAAAGCCTGCTTACCGAGAATCTCGAAAAGCTGATAGATACGGTGACAAAGCTCAAGGACAAAGGCTTCAGAATATCCGTGGACGATTTCGGTTCGGGGTATTCGTCGCTGAATCTTATCACGCAGCTTCCGTTTGACACGCTGAAGATAGACGGCGCGTTCTTCCTCAAGAACGAGCTGACCGACCGCAACAAAAAGGTCATCACATCTGTTGTGACGCTTGCCAAAAGCCTGAATCTCGAAACGGTATCGGAGGGCGTGGAAACGAATAATCAAGTCGACTTCCTCAAGGAGCTCGGCTGCGATATAATACAGGGCTTCTTCTACTACAAGCCAATGCCGAGCGAGGATTTCGGAAAGCTGCTGGCAGAGAAAAAATAAAAGCAAATAATAAGGGGCAGAAGAAACTTTAAAAACGGGCAGCGCTGCTTTAAGCACTGCCCGTTTAATATCTTTTAAATCACATAACCATCGTATGATAAACCCGGCCAAGATCAGCGCCCGAAAAGCCTGACCGCCTCAACGCCCGAATAACACCGGTCATTGTAAACGTTTAAGGGCTTATATTATTTCTCCACCTTTTTAACTTTGTTTTCAACAAAGAAAAGTGGCTGTTGGAACAAAAAATCCGATTTTTAAGTAAAAAATGTTGAAAACCTCCGATCATCTCGGAGGTTTTTAACATTTTCAACAGGTGATTCAACAAGTTTTACAGTTGATTCGGTTGAAAACTAATAAAGCTGTTTATCTTCTGCGCTTTTTGAAATCGGTCGTGATCTGCTCGCTCCAGTTTTCGGAAAGTTTGGAGTTTGAACGCATCATGCTCACCGCCGCGCACACCGCGCCGTAGGTCACGTCCGTACCCTCGGCGTCGGCGATGTAGTCCGCCGTGCACTCCTTGGATATGCCGAAGCTCTGCGCGGTCTCCACCGCGTCGATATTAGCGCCGATAAAGAGGAACTCCCAGCCGTATTTCTGCTTTTGACGCTCTATCATATTCTTGACTTTGTCGCTTGTGTATGTGTGACTGGAGTTCTCCATGCCGTCGGTGATGATAACAAACAAGGTGTTCTGCGGCACGTCCTCGCTGCGCGCGTATTTGTGTATGTTGCCGATGTGATGTATCGCCGCGCCTATCGCGTCGATAAGCGCCGTGCCGCCCTGGGCTGAGTAGTCCGCGCGTGTCATTCCCGGGATCTTCTCCAGCGGAACGCGGTCGTAAAGAACAAAGCTTGTGTTATTGAACAGCACCGTTGAAACAACGCACTCGCCCTTCTCACCGCGCTGCTTTTCGATCAGCGAATTGAACCCGCCGATAGTGTCATCTGTCAGGCTCTGCATAGATCCGCTGCGGTCGAGAATAAATACCAGTTCGGTAAAATTTTCTTTCATAATGATGTACCTCCAAAAAATGTGATTGTTTTGCCTTACGATCACATTCTAACATATTTGAAAGAAAATTTGGTCGCTTGAAAAGCGACATTTACTGACCCAGAAGCGACTGATCGAACGCGAACAGCGCTTCGTTTATCTCATAAATATCATACTGTTTATTCATTATAAAATACTCAATGATAACATCAAACTTGCTGCTGTGCGACAGCGCGAAGCCCGCCTTTTCAAGCAGCTCGCGCGTTTCGGAAAGATCCAGCTCCAGCGCTATTGCGAACGCAACGGCGGTCTGCTTTTTCGGACGGTAATTCTTGTCTCCACGTATCTTAGAGAACAGCTTGCGGTCAATGTTCGCTTTCTTGTAGACCTGCGGATCGGCAAGACCGCGCTCGTCGATCATACGCAGCAGCATCTCGGAAAAGCTCTCATCAAGAGAGTTCAGCATATCCTCCAGGCTGCCGAAAGCGCTCTCCGCCGGAGCGGCGGCAGCCGGAGCCGCGCAGCAGATCTCAAGATCATCGGTATCGGATCTCTCATCAAATAACGGCGCTTTGTATTTTCGGTTTTCGGCGCGGTGCAGCTTACCCTCGCTCAAAAACCGCGATCTCGGGGACGGATCCAGCTTTTCCTGTTCCGAAACATAATTCTCGTCAATATAGCTTTTGATATTCGAAAACCTGTCCTCCGCGATCACAAAAGCGTCCTTGTCAAATATGACGATGTAGATCATCATATCGTGTTCCGACAGAAAACGCGACGCGGCTTCCATCGCAACACGCAGCGCTTCCGCTTTGGGATAGCCGTAGATCCCCGAAGAGATCAGCGGAAAGGCAACGCTCCCGCAGCCGTTTTCCAACGCAAGCCGCAGAGAGTTCTCATAGCATGAGTTCAGCATTTCACGTTCGCCGTTTTCGCCGCCTCGCCACACGGGACCGACCGTGTGGATAACATATTTGCACGCAAGCTTATAGCCCTTTGTGATCTTCGCTTCACCCGTTTTACAGCCGCCCAGCAGGCGGCATTCTTCAAGCAGTTCTCTGCCCGCCGCGCGGTGAATCGCGCCGTCCACTCCGCCGCCTCCGAGAAGCGAGGAATTCGCGGCGTTGACTATAGCGTCAACAGTCATCTTTGTAATGTCATTTCTTACTATCTCGATCGGCATTTTTGTTCTTTCTCACCTTTCCCGCAATATCGTCTATGGCGCGTGAATAAGCGCCCTTCCAATCGTTGTTCTCAACGTCGAGCACAACGGTTTTTGCTTTCATCAGCTCCAGAAGATCCAGCTTTTCGGCGTTGTTCTTTCCCGGAGGATTCAGCTCGTAAAAATACGTTTTCCCGACGCGGGCGCGTTCGCGCTTCTTGCGGTTGAGCAGCCACCACATCTCTATCTCCGCAAACCCGAACCCAAATCCGAGAATATACAGATCGCCCAGGATAAACGCGTCCGTCCACGCGTCTATCGAATGTTGTTCGCCGTTGTTTTTCTGCATATTGTAATACGAGCTGCCGCGCTTTTTATTGATGTCGAGTATCTTGCCGAGCAGCGTGCCGTAGTAATAATGCCCGAGTATCATCGAGTCGGGCTTCCGCGCTTCTCCGTGAATGTGCCAGATCCTCTGCTCAGCGCCGTTGTACATAACGCTGTTGTAGGTATGCAGCATGAAATTCGCTTCACAGCGCTTGATCTCGTTTGTGTGCCGTTGACAGCGCTTAAGTACGCTCTCGCTTATTTTGTCCGCGCCGAGAGCGGCGGTCTCCAGCTCGTAGCTGTAGTTTGTGGTAAGTATCCCGTCAAAGCCTATGCCGAGAAGTCTTTGCAGCAGCGCCAGCTGTTCGGGCGGCTTGTCCGTTCCGAGATCGGCAAGCTGCGCTTTCTTGCTTTTCAGCGCCTTGTCAACATTATCCTCCGTGACAAGTATCGCCTTGAGCGTTTCGGGACACCGAAGCTCCTCGGCATCGTACCTGTCGGAGTGCTTGTTCACGGAATTGAGCAGCTCATTCCACGAGTCGCTGTGAAACGCTCTGTTTATGCCGTTCCCGATCAGCAGTATCTGCGGTTTTTTCATAATGCTTTCACCTCCGATGCCAAGCCGCCGCATTATTCTTATAATTGAATTTTATCATATCGGAGAAGCAAAGTCAAGACGATACCGCACAAAAATGTGCGGTCAGACTGTAGAAAAAGTTCTTTTTCGGGATTCCAAAGGGCAGCGCCCTTTGGCGGGGTGCGGGGCGGAGCCCCGCTATTCTCTCTCCCCTCTCCCCGAGAGGGGTTTTTATACAAGCTGACCGCACAAAAATGTGCGGTGTTATCACAAAAAAAGCTCTTGAAATAATCTGAAAAGTATGTTATAATAAATATGTATGTTTTTATTAAAATAAAGGAAGGTATAATATATTATGAAACTTGGAATGGTCGGTCTGCCGAACGTCGGCAAAAGCACCCTGTTCAATGCGCTCACAAACGCGGGCGCTGAATCCGCGAACTATCCGTTCTGCACTATCGAGCCGAATGTCGGCATAGTTTCCGTTCCAGATGAACGTCTTGACGCTCTCGCAAAGATGTACGATCCCGAGAAGTTCACTCCCGCAACGCTGGAGTTCGTCGATATCGCGGGACTTGTCAAGGGCGCATCCAAGGGCGAGGGTCTCGGAAACAAGTTTCTGTCGAATATCCGCGAGGTGGACGCTATCGTTCATGTCGTCCGCTGCTTTGACGACGACAATATAATCCACGTTGACGGTTCTATCGGCGCGGCGCGTGATATCGAAACCATAAATCTCGAGCTTATCTTCTCCGATCTGGAGATACTCGAGCGCAGGATCGACCGCGCCAAGAAAGCGCTCAAGGGAGACAAGTCCGTCCAAGCGGAGGTGGACTTCTTCGAGAATCTGAAGGCACATCTCGAGAACGGAAAGTCCGCGCGCAGCTACGATTATTCCGAAGAGGAGCTATCCATGCTCAAGGATACCCCGCTGCTGTCCAACAAGCCCGTTATCTACGCCGCGAATCTCTCGGAAGCGGATTTCACCGGGGATATCAACGCGAACGAGCACTATAAAGCCGTATGCGGTATCGCCAAGGAAGAGAACGCCGAGGTGCTGCCCATATGCGCGCAGATCGAAGCGGAGATCTCAGATATGTCCGACGAGGACAAGGAGATGTTCTTGGCGGATATGAAGCTCGAATCGTCCGGACTGTCGCGTATAATCAAGACGGGATACCGTATGCTCGGTCTTATCTCGTTCCTGACGGCGGGTCAGCAAGAGGTTCGCGCCTGGACGATAACCAAGGGCACCAAAGCACCGCAGGCGGCGGGAAAGATCCACACGGATTTTGAGAAGGGCTTCATCCGCGCTGAGATCGTGTCATTCGACGACCTGATGAACAGCGGCTCCATGGCGGCGGCAAAGGAAAAGGGTCTGGTGCGGCTCGAGGGCAAGGATTATGTTATGCAGGACGGCGACGTTACGCTGTTCAGATTTAATGTATAAGCGAGGCAGATCAATTCATGAATAAGGTCATTCGCTGCAAAAACACCAACAACGCGCGGCTTGCGGCGCTGCTGGTGGTGCAGGTTTTTCTCGGAATAAGCCCCGTGCTTATGCTGATCTCGTTTGTCTGGTTCAGACTGTATGAGATGAAGCTTATCGCGATCATCATAATTATTCTTATTTTCCTGTGCAATGTGGCATACGCTTTTCTCGCACGGCGCTTCAACATTCTTTACAGCGGCGCGCGCGGCGAACGGCAGCTTTATAAGACCGTCCGTCATCTCAGCGGAAACAATATCATTTTCTGCAATCTGCCGATACGGTATAAACGCGGACGCTCCGAAACGGATATGCTGATAATCAGTCACAGGGGCGTTATCATCATAGAGGTAAAGAACCATTCCGGAAATATCCAAGGCTCATGGAAGTCCGAGAAATGGCAGCAGCGCAAGTTTTACCGTGACAAAACCGTGGATATAGAGATGGACAACCCCATAAAGCAGATGCGCCGCCAGCGCGATATCGTCAAGAGCATACTCAACGCCGCGGGCGAGGACGTGTGGATAGATACCGTGCTGTATTTCTCCAACACAAACGCCAAGCTCAGTCTCAATCTGCGGCAGACCGATTATGTATGTCTCGGCAGCCGTGAGCTTATGCACTTTCTGGAGAATTATGACAACGGCGAGACACTTACAAAGGGACAGATGGAAAAATACGCCAGGATCCTCAACGACGCAAGAAGTCATATCTGAACCGAATGTGCGGCGTTTCAGCTTGTAGAAAAAGTTATTTTAGCCAAGAGCCGCGTGCCAAACTTGATCACAAGCACCCAAGCCAAGATCAACAATTCAAACGCGCAGGAGAAATTTCAAAAAGCAGTTCCGCTCGGCATAGCGCAGCGCGAAGCGCGTAGCGGAGCCGAGTGGGGCTGGCTAGTGCGGTGCGAAGCACCGCACGGTTTTGAAATTTCTTTTAAATAAACAGCTCATCGTCAACGTTATAAAATCAGCCAAAATCAACATTTTAAAGGCTTATCTACAGTCTGAAACGCCGCACGTTGTCCGTGCGGCGTTTTTTTATTTGTTTGTTTTAACGGGAACTCTGATCTCGCAGCGATAGCCGTCGGAGCTCATATCTCCGTCGCCGTACGCCTCGATATCCATTTCGTAGGTCGGCTCATAGGAGGACGACGGGAAAAATTCCGTGCAGATCCTGTGCCACAGCTCCTGTATCGCCTTGGGCATTGCCCCTGTGCAGGGAAACACAACCCATGTACGCTCGGGTATCTCGTTCACCGTAAATCCCTCGGGTACGGGTGAGCTGCCGTCATACTTCACCGCAATGGAATAGTCAAATGTCGATTCGTCCTTGTGCGGGTTGGCATAGCAGATCCCGAAAATATTGGTTTTGTCGCTTGCCGCGGCAAGCAGCTTTGATACCGTTCCATCCTTGTGAGCGCGTTCCCAGAATTCGGGAATGGTGTTGTTGTTTTGGTTCCCGCTTATCGAGTGGACCTCCCGCTTCTCCATCACCTTAAACGCGTCCATCTTAACGATTTTGTAGTCCATAATTTCTCCGCCTTTCATTGAAACAGTAACGGAGAGCTGCGCGAAGGACTTTATCGGAGCGCCGCCGCGCACTGCCGAGGGAGTCGAACCGTGAAATTTTGTGAATGCTCTTGTAAATCCCTCAGAAGTATCGTAGCCGTACTTCAACGCTATGTCGATGATCTTGTTGTCCGCGACCGCTGAAAGCTCCTTATCCAGTCCATCGCTCTCCCTCCGTTCAATTGATCCGCTAATTAAATTTTTCCTGCAATACTCGCCCTAAATCGAAAATCTCTGCGTCAAAGCTCCTTGCAGTACATACAGTACAGCGGTGTCGCTTTTCCTTGAGCTTTTCGATTTATGGCTTCGTCTTTTGGAAACATTTAATTAGCGGATCAATAATTGCATTATAGCATATCAGACGGAAGGCTTCCCGACATTTTTTGTTTTCTTAGGACAGGTCGGACAGCTTGAACGGGAAGGGCGCACACCGCCCACAGCAGAACGATACAGTCTGCGAACTGCCTGCTTGCAGCTCTTTCCGAGCTTTAAGCTATTGTCGCGCCGCTTGCAGCCTACCAGCATCGGCAAAACGATACAGCCGATCTTGATACCCTGAAAACGGAACGGCCATTTATATTTCTCATAGGCGTTTTCTTCGTCAAGGAACTCGCGTATGCCGCCATATGCATTGATATACTTAAATACCTTTTTCGGAGTTATGGTGCCTGTTATGCTGCCGCTGTGCTGAACGTAGTTGTACAAAACTCCGCTCACCACAGCGATCTTCTTCGAGTGATAAAACAATCTCGGGGTGGTGTACATATCCTCATAGATCTTGCCGGCCGGATACCTGATGTTATGATCCATAAACAGGCTGCGCCGATAAAGCTTGTTCCATGCGAAGTTGCGGATGGTGATATCGAGCAGCAGCGATCTCAGCATCTTGTGCGCTGTGAATGCTCCCGTGCGATGGTGAAGGATCCCGTCCAGACCGCTCGGGACTCCGCGCTCGTTAACGGTGCGAAAGTTGCAGCAGACTATATCCGCGTCCGAGCTTTCGGCGGCGCGATGCATCATTGAGATGTATCGCCTGTCAACAAAATCGTCACTGTCGGTAAACATCACATATTTTCCGCACGCATACTCAAGACCGGTATTCCGCGCGGCGGACAAACCGCCGTTCTCACGGGAATATACTTTGACGATATCATAGCGTGCCGCGATGGCCTCAACGATCTTCAGACTGTCATCCGTTGAACCGTCATTCACTACGATTATTTCATAGCTGCGGTCGAAATCCTGTTCGATCAGTGATCTTAAACAACGCTTAACATACTTTGATGTGTTGTAAACCGGTACTATAATACTGACTTCTGGTGGTGCAATATTGTTTTTCATAACGGAATTTATAGCTCCTTATTAAATATAGCCGCGAGGATGATCCTTATGCCACTTCCACGCGCTTGCAATGATCTCTTCAAGCGAATCATGACCGGGTTTCCAGCCGAGGATCTTTTTTGCTTTTTCGCTTGAAGCAACTAATCTTGCGGGGTCGCCGGGACGGCGCTGAGCTTCTACCGCGGGTATCGCATGACCCGTAACCCTGCGCGCGGTATCAATGACCTCGCGAACGGAGTGACCAACACCGTTACCAAGATTGAAAATGTCGCTTTCTCCGCCGTTCATCAGATATTTCACCGCCAGGATATGCGCGTCTGCAAGATCGGTAACATGAATATAATCACGTATACAAGTCCCGTCGGGCGTGTCGTAATCTGTTCCGAAAACGGAAATGCTTTCGCGCTGTCCGTTAGGCACCTGCAATATAAGCGGTATCAGATGACTTTCGGGATCGTGCGCTTCGCCGATCTTACCGTCAGCGTCCGCGCCGCAGGCGTTGAAATAACGCAGTGAAACATAACGAAGACCATGCGCCTTTGCCGTCCAATAGAACATCTTCTCCATAGCGAGCTTGGTCTCGCCATAGGTGTTGGTCGGACAAGCCGGATCGCTTTCAAGTATCGGTATGCTCTTAGGCTCGCCGTATGTAGCAGCCGTCGACGAGAACACGATCTTGTCAACGCCGTTCTTCACCATCGCTTCAAGCAGCACCTTCGTGCCGCATAAATTGTTGTCGTAATATTTCAGCGGATCGGTCATACTCTCTCCAACCAGGGAAAACGCCGCGAAATGTATGACCGCGTCCGGCTTTTCTGACTTGAACAGCTTGTCCAGAAATCCAAAGTCGTGCAGATCGCCCTTTTGGAATACCGCGCCCTTCGGCACAGCCGCCAGATGTCCCGTGGAAAGATTATCCGCAACAATAACCTCGCTGCCCGCACGGACGAGCTCCAAAGCGGTGTGAGATCCGATATAGCCCGCACCGCCCAAAACCAAAACTTTCATAATAACCTCTTTTGTTAGATATAATTATATTTTATGTCAACGCAGTAAAAGCCCGAAAAAAGGCTTTTTGCTGTATTGCTTTGGATCCGGTCTTATCGATCCGGCAGCATCGGCATTATCAAACGCCTTTTGATCGATCTGATCTTCATATACGGCTTTTATATACATCTAATTTATATTATAGCATAATATATGAAAAAGTCAAGTTTTTTTACACATTTTGTTAGGAGTCTGCTTAGTATCCCGCCGTGCGCAGATCGCGCAGCAGATTTTTCGCCGATGTACTGTATGTACGCATTATGCCTTCGGCAAAAAGCTCAAGAAAAATTGCCTAAGTACGGCGGAAAAGCGTTTTGCGCACAGCGCATAATGCGTGCGGGCGAGATGTGTGCGACGAGATACTAAACAGGCTCTAAGAAAGCGCCGCGCAAAGCTCCTTTGGCAGCCGACAGACAAGTTTTTCATCTAATCGTACAACGAGAACGAATTGCGCAGGCTGATGTGAAGGATTCAAGCATATGTCATACACCCACCGTCACGCTATCTTTGTATGATGCTGTTTTAAAGCGGCATATCGCAAAATTTGTGCAATATTACCTTAAAAATTGGACATTTTATCGAATATTTTTTTGAAAAAACACTTGCAAAATCCGGAAAGATGTGTTATACTGTATGTGTAAAACTATCTTAAATGCGAAAGAACCGAAATTCTCGGGAGAGAGGATCGTCTATCAATGACATACAAAGAAAGCTTTATCAAATTTATGGTTGACAGCGGCGTATTGAAATTCGGAGAGTTCACGCTGAAAAGCGGAAGGATCGCACCCTATTTCATAAACTGCGGCAACTATAAGACCGGTTCTCAGCTCGCAAAGCTCGGCGAATATTACGCCGAATGTATAAACGAGCACGGACTTAAGCCCGACACGCTGTTCGGTCCCGCTTACAAGGGCATTCCGCTTTCGGTGGCTGCCTGCGCGGCTTTGTACGGCAAGTTCGGGATGGACTGCAACTACTGCTTTGACCGCAAGGAGGTCAAGGATCACGGCGAGGGCGGAATGTTCGTCGGAAAAACTCTCGAGGACGGCGAAAAGGTCGTTATCATTGAGGACGTTATGACGAGCGGAAAGGCCTTGCGCGAGGTTCTGCCAAAGCTCCAAAGCTCGGCAAAGGTCAGCATTGAAGGTATGGTCATTACCGTTGACCGCGCGGAAAAGGGACTTACATCTGATAAGTCTGCGGTCAGCGAGGTGTTCGAGGAATTCGGCGTTAAGGTATATTCGATAGTTGACATCAACGACATCATCAAGGCGCTTGAGGACGGAGTTATCCCGGGCGCGGAGTACGTTGACAAGATGAAGGAATACCGTAAACTGTACGGCGCTGAGTGATGCTTGAACAAATGTGGACAAAGGTCGGGTGAAGACAAAATGTTTCGCAAAATCTTAACAGAATCGGTGCTTGCTGTGCTTATGGCTGCGGCTTTGACCGGTTGTGCCGGATCTGCGCGGAAAAATGAAGTTACGGGAACGAATTTTGTCTATGAAAAGGACGGTTTTCCCGATGAATTCGGGATACGGATCGACGACAACGGAACATTCACGTATTACGAGGGCGCTTTCAGCAGCTATGTCGGAACGGGAAGCTGGAAACGCAGCGGTGATGTGCTGATACTGCGCGAACGGGACTATTCCTCTGCTTCCGAAAAGGTGAGACACACCTACCGCTTTAAGATTGAAGACGGCAATTTGAGCTTTATTTCCGACGGTTCGGACAATTTCATGTTTATCAATGTTTCCGACGGGGAACGTTTTATAAAAAAGGATACATTATCGTATTATATGTAAACGCAATGTTTACTTAAATTTATCAGAGAGGTGATAGTTATGACAGTAGGCAACACGGCAAGGTATCAATTCAGAATGGCTCAGGTTCAGACCAAGTACGGCTCCGGACTTGACAGTCTGTACGGTGCGCAGCTTGCTAAGAAGTTCGGCTCAAGCTCCACAAAAGCGGCGGCAAAATCGCTCGAGGATCTGCTTAAGAGCAAATCTCTTAAAAATAAGAGCGCTATGTTCCGTGAGGAATTCAGCAATCTGTACAAGAACATCTACGGCATAACAGATGAGGACAGCGACTCCTCCGAATCCTACAGCAGTCTGCAATCTATCAAATCCGCGTCTGCGTCTGCGGGCGGCGCAGCTCAGAGCATCAAGAACTACGCTAACGGTCTGAAGTACGGCGGCGAGGTCGATGTTGATTCTTACAGAGCACAGGCGCAGAGCTTTGTGGACAGCTATAACGCTATGATCGACAAAGTAGGAAACTCCGACAGCGCGCGCATTCTTCAGAGAGGCGTGCTTATGACGAATACGGGAAAGGTATACTCAAGCGCACTCAGACGCGCGGGTATAACCGTAGGCGCGGACAACAAGCTTACCGTAAATGACGATCTGTCCAAGGTAAGAGCTACCGATATCAAGACCGTTATGGGTACCAACGGATTCTCCGATAAGGTTATTCAGAAGGCAGGTCAGATCAACTCTTTTGCAGGCGGCAACGGCATATTCACAGCGGGCGTTACCAAGCCCTCCTCGAGCAGCAGTTCGTCTTCGAGCACCGATAAGGTTGACAACTCCGGCACTCTTAAGGAGCTGACCGCGGCTGTTAAGGATGCGGCTACCGAGCTCAAGTCCTACGCTTCCAATCTCGGATCCGAGGATAAGAAGTTCGTTCCCACAGACTTTACCGATACCGCGAACAAGTTTATCGAGAAGTATAACACCTTTATTGATGAGATGAACAAGTCCGATAAGTCGAGCGTTCAGCAGAGAGGAAATACCCTCCAGTCCGTTGCTCGTTCTTATAAGTACTCGCTTAACCGCGTTGGTATCAATGTTGATGAGAACGGCAAGCTCTCCATCTCGGAAGCGATCGCAAACAAGATCACCGAGAAGGATGTTAAATATTCGTTCGGCGGCGGCGGATTTGCAGATAAGGTCATCGAGAAGGCAGATCAGGTCAAGTCGCTTGTATCAAGCGCTTCCGCTATGGGCTACAACGCAGACAAGACCGCTACATACGCTTACAACAGCGGCGCACTTTACAGTGTTTACGCATAAGACAATAACAAGACATAATACAGACCCCCGGGAGTTATTATTCCCGGGGGTAATTTTTAATTGGCGATCAGTATTACTTTTTTCCGCCGAACAGACCGCCGATCTTGTCCATAACGCCGCCCACATTGATCTTTGCTTTTACTCCGTCAACGACATTTTTTACAACATCGTCGGGAAGATCTACTCCGATAACGTCCTCAACCGCTTTGACCGGCTCGTTCTTGAACTTCTCGGCGAACTTGTCATCGCTCTTTACCTTGTTTACAACCTCGTCGACTTTTGCCTTGATATCCATAATATCCACTCCTTAAATTTATTTTGACGGCGGAGGAACAGAGTGTCCCAGACGCCGGCATTTATATTATAATCTGTCCACATAGCCCGAAATGTTCGGATTGCGTAGCAAATTTTTCGCAGAACGAGGAAATATTTTGCAGGCGTACTGTATGTACGCATTATGCCTTCAGCAAAACGCTCAAGAAAAATTGACGAAGTTATGCGGAAAATTTGAAGCTCGCTTGCGAGATTTAGTGCAAGACGGGCGTTGAACGGCTATGTGGACAGGTTCTTATTCGCTGTCGCGGCTTGCCATAGCTGCGGCAAGTTTCAGCGCCTCCTCGCCCGAGCCGCGAATGTTGAAAAACAGAAATTCCTCTTCAAAAAGATTTCCGTCAACGGGACGCTGCGCCAGATTGATATATGCCAGATACACCGCACTCTGCTCCGCAAGCACACGCGCACGATGAACTATCTCATCTGTAAGATTTGCCGTAATGAGCACCATCATAGCGGCGGTGGTTTTGTCCGATTCGTCTACTATCGCAGCAAAGTCTGTCTTTTCGTTCGTTATCGGCAGGACTGCCATCAGCTCATAGAAGTTCTCGAATTCCCCGGCGTTTGAGATGCGTATAAGATCTCTGTCGGCAGATCTTCCAAGATCCACAGCGGCATATATGCCGTTATCTAATGCTGCCTGCACAAAGGCAAGCGCGGTTTCTATAATAGTGTCGGTCTTGAGAAGAACGTCCGCGTCTATTCCGCTCCAGTCGCACAAAACCAGCGCTCGCCGGTCGTTTATGCTGTCATAATGCTTTATCATAAGCTCGTCGAGCTTTGCGGTGAGCTTCCAGTGTACCATCTGCATGATATCGCCGTCATGATAATCACGGACGTGTGAGAAGTCCTCTTTCTCAAACGTTATGGGATTCGGACGTGTGAAATTCTGCTCTCCCACAGAATTGGAAATGATATCTTCAAGTGTGAGCTTTCTCGGAACAAAGACCATTGAAAGCTCCCTTTTTGATTTCTTGGATATCTTGATGATACGAAGCGGATCTACTACTGCGATCTTTTCTATTGTGCAGACGTAACAGCCGCGATACAGGTGCTTTCCCTCGATCGCGAGACGCGCCTTGCCGAACGGCGGCAGCGAAATATAAACGCGCTTTTCACAGAACGTTCCTCCGTCAAGATCCGGCATACGGCAGATCATTTCCATAGGCGAACAAGGGAGAAACAAATCATTGTTTACTATAAGGTAATATTCAAACGGAACATTTTTTTCGGCAACAACGCGTGTGCCTTCAAACCCTGCCTTGACAAAGATCAGCTGGAGCGCCGTCAAAATCGCAGCGACTGCCGGATAGAGCAGCACCACAAACAAAAGTACAGCTGTGACCCTCGAGGAATAGATCATCGAAAAAGCTATGCACACTATTGCCAGCAAAATATAAACGATTCTGTTACGGATCATGTTCAGCTCCGTTTTATCGGCGGGGTAACGGAGGAAACAACGTCCTCCAGCACCGAGCGCACTGTCTTTTTGCTGAGCCGAGTTTCGTGACGCAGCACGATCCTGTGCTCAAATACGGGGATCATCAGCCGCACTATATCTTCCGGAACGACGTACTCGCGTCCGAGCAGATACGCAAACGCGCGCGAAGCCTGCATGATAGCTACAGACGCGCGCGGCGACGCTCCGAGCGCGACGGCGGGGTGGTTGCGTGTCGCGGCGGAAAGCTCCGCGACATATCGGCAAAGGCTGTCCGCAAAATTGATGTATCCAACGTCCTCAATGCAGTCTCTGAGCTGCTCGGCAGTCATAACATTCCGCACATTGTTGACGGGATTGTCCGAAAGCCTGTCCATCATAATATGCGTTTCTTCTTCTATGGTGGGATAGCCCATGCTGATCTTCATCATAAAGCGGTCGAGCTGGGCTTCGGGCAGCGGGAAAGTTCCCACATATCCTTGTGAGTTCTGAGTTGCTATTACCATAAACGGATCGGGGAGCATATGTACTTCGCCGTCGACAGTCACGCGCTTTTCCTCCATTGCTTCAAGCAAAGCCGACTGTGTTTTCGGAGAGGTTCTGTTGATCTCATCGGCAAGGAGAATATTTGTCATCGCCATGCCGGGACGGTATTCAAATTCTCCGCTTTCCTTATTATATATTGTAAAGCCCGTGATATCGGAAGCCATAACATCGGGAGTGAACTGTGCGCGGCGGAACATAAGACCGGACGCTTTTCCCAAAGCCATTGCAAGGGTGGTTTTTCCGACACCGGGAACATCCTCGATAAGAACGTGTCCCTGGGCAAGCAAGCCCGTCAGCACAATAAGCAGCGATTCGTCTTTTCCCTTTATGACGGTTGAGATCTCCTTGGCAAGATCCCCCATCAGATATTGATGTTCAAATTTCTGTGACATAAGTAATTACCTTTCCGGAATGAGGGACGTTCACACGTCATAAGCGGTGAAATTCCCTGTGGAATATTAATATAAAAAAATATCGGCAGCGTTTGCATGAACGCACTCTATTATATTTTAACATATTTTAATAAGAAAATCAACCGATTTTTCAAAAAAATAATAAATATGCCGCAGCTTTTATGGCAAACAAAAAACCGATCCCGTTTGGGGATCGGTCTTTGTTATGTCAGACTGTTAAGTATAATATCCGCGATCTTATACAGCGGCGCTTGTACCTCCACTGCTCCGATCTTATACGCTTCCATAGGCATTCCGTATACAACACAGGTCTCTTTGTCCTGACCAATGGTGAACGCTCCGCGCTGACGCATTTTCAGCAGTCCATCCGCGCCGTCGCGTCCCATTCCGGTAAGTATCGCGCCGATTGCCTGGGGGCCCGCAACCTCCGCTACGGAGTTGAACATTACATCGACCGACGGACAGTGCCCCGATACCTTTTCACCGGGCTTTGAGGATACGTACCAGCCCCTCGCGTCCTTGCACAAGCGAAGGTGATTCTCACCCGCTCCGATTACGATAAGTCCGCTTCTCAGACGGTCTCCGTCCGCGGCTTCCTTTACCTCCATCATACATGAGCGGTTGAGCCGCTCCGCATACAGCTTTGTAAATCCCGCAGGCATATGCTGAACAATAATAACAGGCGGCGTATCCTTCGGAAAATGCTTGATCACCTGCTCCAGCGCCTCAGTGCCTCCGGTGGACGCTCCGAGCGCTATGATCGTATCGGAACGCTTGAATTTTCCGCGCCTTGATGCCGGTACGGCGCTTGCCGGCGCGGCATCCGCAGCTTCCGTCATTGATGACGGCCTCATTCCCGAGGTAGTCGAGGAAAGACTTGATCTTCTTTCGTTTACGATCTTTTCCGCCATTGCCGCAGTCTCGGCAATGTTGCTTGTACCGGATCTGACGGCTGAAGTCATAGGGCTTACGCCTGCCGATTGGGCTTTTCCGAACGGGGTCTTGGTGACGTCTATGCTTGAATTCGGATGATTTGATTTATAAGCTCTGCGTACAGCGCCGCACAGCTGAGCCGCGAATTTCTCCATGTCGGCGTTTGTGCGCGCCGCGGGCTTTGAAAGGAATTCCACCGCTCCCGCAGACTTACAGTCATTTTTTCTCGCTTCCGAGCTTGAAACCACGATAGTGGGAATATAATACTGCGGCAGCAGATTTTTTAAGAAAGCCACTCCGTCCATTCGCGGCATTTCAAGATCCAGCGTCATAACATGGGGTTCATATTTCAGGATCATATCCCGTGCCGAATACGCGTCGCCGACTTTTCCAACGATCTGTATCATATCGTCCTGAAGAATGTAGCGTGACAGCACTTCCCTGAAGAGTATGGAGTCGTCCACAACTAAAAGCTTGATTCTATCCATAATAAAACAAACAACTCCTAATTGATAGATCATCAGACTGTCATCAGCCGTGTCAGCGGCAAATATACGCCAAAAAGACAGCTTATTGACAGTCCGATATATGGCATTATATGCAGCTTGCTGATGATCAGTTTTCTCTGCGGCGGTAAATAGCCGGCTGAATGTAATCGAATTTGGTCTCGGAACGGCTTACGCTCTCCGCGTGACCGATATAGAAATAACCTCCGGGCTTTACCACATCATAAAATCTGTTGACCAGAGCCTGCTTTGTCGGCTGGTCAAAGTAGATCATAACGTTTCTGCAGAAAATAAGATCAAACGGCTTTGCCTTGTATTTATCCGGCATGGGATCCATAAGGTTGAATGTCTTGAAAATAACCTCATCCTTTATTCCCTGGCAGATCTCATATTTTCCGTTGCCGAGATTATTGAAATAACGCGCCTTCCACTCATTGGAAAGCCCCTTCATTCCGTCCTCGCTGTATATACCCGCCTTTGCCTTGCCGATAACGTTCTGAGAGATGTCAGTCGCAAGGATCCTGGTGTCCCACTTGGCCTTTTCCGTCCCGAAATACTGATCGAGAAGCATGGCTGTGGTATAACATTCCTCGCCCGATGAACAAGCCGCGCTCCATATTCTCAGAACATGATCCTTCTCACAGACCTTAACCATATACGGAAGGATCGTATCCTTCAAAAATGTATAGTGCTCCGGTTCACGCATAAAGAACGTATGATTGGTCGTCAGCTTGTTCAATATCGTTGTGACCTCCGCGCCCGTGGAATCCGCGAGCACGGCGTCAAGATATTCATCATAGTTTTTAAAACCTCTGTCGCTGAGCATATTTCCGAGTCTGCCCTGTACGAGAACCTTTTTTGCGGAAAGATTTATTCCATAGCTGTCGTACATATATTTAACAAGACGTTGAAACTCAGCCTCAGTTATTTCCAGACCCAATTTTTAAACCTCCTGTTCGTCCAACAGCTTTGCAACGTCCAGAATGAGCTTGGTGTTGTCTCCTTCCCCGCGGATCATATATTGAATAAACTCGTTTGTGTTTACGTTTTTGTTCTCGGGGGTTGCGGAGATATCGCCGGTGTGGATATCCTCGACATCCGCAACGCTGTCAACAATGATCCCGACAGTAACGTCGTTGAAGTTCAGCGTGATAATACACGTATGGCTGGTATACGGGATCTCGGGCTTTCCGAAGCGCGTTCTGATATCCACAATGGGAACTACCTTAGAACGCACATTGATAATGCCCTTGATGTAGTTCGGAACATGCGGAACCTTTGTGATATGCGGTATGCTGATAATTTCAATAATATACTGTATCTCAATACCATAGACCTGATCTCCGATATTGAAGGTCATAACCTTTCCGAGAATACTGTTGTCGGCAGCCAGCTTTCTGTCACCCGACTGCTGTTTTGCGACAGCTTCCTTTATAACATCATTAGTCATGTGAGTGATCCTCCTGATTTCAATTAATCCAAAGCCTCCGGTAAGCGGGACGCGGAGATTCGCGCCGCTTTCCGGGATCAGCCGATAAGAGTATTTGTATCAATGATAAGCGAAATGCTTCCGTCGCCCATGATAGTGCAGCCCGAGAGACCCTCGCCCTTGATATTGTATCGTGACAGATACTTCGGGAACGGCTTTACAACTACCTGCTGCTCGCCGATAAGCTTGTCGGCGAAAATGCACACGCTCTTGTTGTCCGTCTCAACCAACAGCAGAATACCGTCTTCGAGATTTACGACGTCGGTCTCAATGCCGAACTTTTCGTGCATACGAAGGATCGGATAGCATACGCCTCTGATCATGATCATTTCGTTTCCGCCCGTATCGCGGAGGATCTGGGATGTCTCGACCTTAAAGCTCTCACGGATGGTGGAGATCGGAACGGTGAATACAAGGTCTCCGACCGTTACCTCCATACCGTCGATTATAGCCAGCGTCAGCGGGATCTTGATAATGAAGTTTGTGCCGACGCCCTTCTTGGAGTCAACGATGATAGTACCGTTGCACTTTTCTATGTTAGCTTTAACAACGTCCATGCCGACACCGCGCCCCGAGAACTCGGTTACTTGCTCGTTCGTTGAGAAGCCGGGCAGCAGGATAAGGTTCTGGATCTCCTTTTCGGAGTATTCGCTCTCGGGTTTGACAAGCAGACCCATGCGTCTTGCCTTATCCATGATCTTGTCGGGGTCGATACCCGCACCGTCGTCCGATACAGTGATAACGACCTCACCGGAGGAGTTCTGCGCGGTGAGCTTGAGCGTTCCCTTCTCGGGCTTGCCGGCGTAAAGTCTGTCCTCAACATTCTCCTCAATGCCGTGATCCATACAGTTTCTTACAAGGTGCATCAGCGGATCCTGCAGGCTGTCAACGATGGACTTGTCTACCTCGGTGTCCTCACCCTCCATAACGAATTCAACGTCCTTGTTGAGTTTCTTGCGCATATCACGCACGATTCTGTTCATCTTCTGGAATACGCCCGCGAGCGGAACCATTCTGATGGACATGACCGTATCCTGAAGCTCGCTTGTGAGCTTCTTAAGATCTCTGGCTGCCTTGTTGAAGGATTCCAGCTCCAGACCCTCGAGGTCGGGGTTGGAGATAACCATAGACTCGGTGGTGATGATCTCACCGACGATATCATGCAGCGCGTCCAGCTTCGCGAGGTTTACGCTTATGAGGTTCTGCTTCTGAGCGCCGCCTGCGGCATTCGCGTTTGCAACAGCCACGGCAGCTTGAGCGTTTTCAACAGCCTTGTCGTTTGAGGGCTTGGGCGCGGGTGCAGGCTTGGGCGCGGGAGCGGGCTTGGGAGCTTCTGCTGGCTTTTCAAGCTTGACATCCGCCTTAGGCTCGGGAGGAAGCTCCGCCTTGGGAGCCTCTGCGGCAGGCGCGGAAGCCGCTGTCTCGGAGTCGGAAATAATCTCATAGGACTGAACGTTCAAAGCGGATTCGATCAGCTTGAGAATGTAGTTCTTGTCGTCCTTTTCGGAGAATGTGATAACGAAGCCGTGCTCCACGATCTCCTTTGAGGACTCGGCGTTAGTCTCAACATCGGCGGGAGAGAACTCCAGGAAAGAGCACTCCTCACGAATAGTGTTGATAAGAAGGAACGCGCGAAGATTTTCCATCTGGCAGCCTTCCTCAAAGAATACCCGCACAGAGACCTTTCCGGAGCCTGCGGGAGCGGCAGCGCTGCCCGAGCCGTTTCCGCCCGCGGCGGTGTCCGGCGCTTCTCCGTTTGCCTCTTTTGCAAGCTGATCGCGAGCCTTGAGCAGCTTGCCGACAAGTTCTTCAAAATCTGTCTTTTCATACTCGCCGTTTATGTTGTTCTGAATAGCCTCTATCTGGGCTTTATATGAGTCCGAGACCTGGAAGACCAGATCGTAAACAAAGCTTACGTCGGTAATAACGTCCGGCTTTTCGCGGATAATAAAGAACATATCCTCCGCCTTATGCGCGAGCACGGACAGATTGTCAAAGCCCATCATAGCGGACGAGCCCTTGATAGTGTGCATTATACGGAAGATCTCCGTGATATCGTCGCTCTCAAAAGCATTGGCCGTTTCGGTGCGAAGCAGTATTTCGTCCAATTGCTCAAGCAGAGAATTGGTCTCATAGAAATACATATCAAGCATTGCTTCCATTCCGGGTTCGATTTTTGCCATAATTCTCAGTTCCTTTCCAAATACGCAGTATGCGTTTATTTTTTAACTTTAATTGATTTATAGTTAAAGAATTGCCTCGGATAAGACGATAATATATTTATATATCCGCAGCGATTCTAAAATTTTTTTCAAAAAGCTCTTTATTATTCTGTTGAAATATGCTAGAATATAGTTAAAGAGTTTATTTTACCTTTGGAGGGTACGATCATGGCGCAGATTCCTCAGATAAATAACCCCATAACCTCGAAGAACTATAATTACAGTCCGCGTCAGCAGGACGCCAACACCGAACCGTTTGATATTGTAAAGCTCACAGGCGTGGGCAGCGCGGGAGTCAATTCCGATTCCGCCGCCAAAAGCCGCCTTGAGATGGGCAACCGCGAGCTTATTCCGCTTCAGGTACAAATCGCCAAGGATCCGACGCTTGCCGTCGAGATGCTTAAGGATCTGCTCAACGTCGAGGTGCTCAATCAAGCGCTCATCACAGGTCACACCGAGCTTTACGGAAGTCTGGAAAATCTTGCCAAGGAGCTGTATGTAACTCCCGAGCAGCTGGTTCAGGAGATCATCAACCAGGAGCAGCAGAACACGATGTTCTCGGGCCACGAATTCTACGATGTTCTGCGTGAGGTCGCTCAGACGACCACGGATCCCGGAACGAAGGAGCTGATCGGCGGACTTCTCAAGTCCATAAATTTCGCTCAGAACCGCCAGGAGATCCTCGGCGCGCTGCGCGCCAATCTGAAATTCCTGTCGGAATATTATTCGCCGAACGAAAAGCTGTCCGAAAAACTGTTCAACCTTTCTCAGGAGTGGGGAGCGGAGGATGCCGAGAATTATTTCGATTACCTCAAAGGGGAAACGCTCTCGATACTTGACGATGTAACGGGCAGCCTGCTCAACGATGACAAGACCCAGATGCTTATTCCGCTGATCAAGCACAATCTCTCTCGTTACAACAACAGCCCGTATATGTGCAAGGAGTATTTCAATCTCCTGCTGACACAGATCTCTTCGGGAACCGTCCGCGAGGCGCTTAAGAATTCCTTCAACCGTCTGTACGCGGCACTGTTCGAGAAAAAGCCCATGCAGGATCCTCAGAACAAGTGGACGATGGAGGACATAGGATCTATGTCCGATGATGACGTCTACAATGATTATACAACAAACCGTGATCAAAATCAACCTTTTTTGGGCGAAACCGAGTTAAAAAACAACGGTTTTGAAGGCGTTGAAAACCAAAATCAGCAAAGCGACCAATTTTCGGACGAAAATTTTAGCGAAAATGACGATGATGTGGATCTTGAGACCATCAACAACGCCATAAACGCTTCCAAAAATCAGTCAGAAGAACAGCAGACCGAAAATCTTACGGGCTGGCAGAAGGCGCTTAACGATATTATGAGCGGACGCGGTTATTCTCAGCAGCTTAAGGATTCGGGCTATAATATAGAGCACATTCTCGCGAACTATAACCGCGGCAAGCTGAGCGGAATGGACGCGCTGAGAATGTTGTCGGAAGGACTGTTTCTCGGAGATCAGGCATACGGCGATAACGTGAGTGAAATGCTCGCGGGCTTCGGACGAGTAAACACCATGCAGGAGCTTATCGACAATCTGAACTCCATGCTTCGCGGAATGCCTGATATCCCTCTGCGCGAGCGGCTGTACGGCGTATTTGTGGATATTATCGAAAAGATGTCCGTCAAGAACGAGCTGCCGCAGCACGGCATACGTCCTCCGGTAAGCTCGACGCTGGACAACCTCACGGATTTCATTCAGGCGAATATAAACAATCCCGCCCTGAAATCACTTGACAGCTTCAACGCCTCAAATCTGCTGCAGAGCCTGCTGAACGCTCCGGGAGTGTTCACGCCGCTCGCGCACTACATTCTGCCGCTTGACGTTGACGGCACAAGGGCGTTCGGAGAGCTGTGGGTGGATAACGATGAGAACAACCCGAACAACACCCCCGGCACCCAGAGAAATTATCATTTGTTCCTGACGTTTGACGTTGAGAGTATCGGACGCTTTGAGCTGGATATGTACGCACTCGGCGAAGAGGTGAATATTTCGTTTATGTATCCGCCGAGATTTGAAAAGGCGGTCGACCCCTTGAAGGAGCGTGTCAATAAGATCGTTCGTTCGAGCGGCTATCAGACGCGAGCGTTTGAGACCGCGCCGCTTAAAAAGCCGCATAATCTGGTTGAGGTATTCCCTAAGATCACCGAAAAGAGAACGACTTTAAGCAAGAGAGTATAGAATAAGATCAGCGTTTTAAACACGAAGCAAAGGATCTTAAGCCAAGATCAACTTTAAATCGTTCAGTGAATTTCAAAAAGAGTCGAAAAAATTTTTTCGACCGGTTCTCAATTGACGGCTAAGCGGAGCGGAGAATGCAACGTGGCATAGATCAGCGTAGCGGATGGGCAGCATCTTTCAAATGAGATCCATCAATAGTGATAAAATCTACCGTTGCATTTGGAACGCAGCGTGCCGCCAATTGAGAATTTTGAAATTCTTTTAAATAAGGAGAATAAGATATGCCAAAGCAACAACATCCCATGCCGCCTGCCAATAACAAGCGGCTTTACGGGCAGAACGCCGCCGTTGCCCTGAAATACAATCCGGATATGAATTACGCTCCCGTTGTGGTAGCGTCGGGACTTGGCGAGCTTGCGCAGAGGATCGTGAACATAGCGGACGAGTCAGGCGTGCCGATCTACCGTGACGACAGTGTTGCGGCGCTGCTTGTTATGCTCAACGCGGGAGAAACGATCCCCAAGGAGCTGTATCAGATAGTAGCAGCGATATACGCCGAGGTGGTCTACACCTCGGACAGAATGCGCAAGGAAAGTTAAAAAAACGCCGATCCCATTAAAAGGATCGGCGTTTTTTTGTCTGTGATTTAAAAGCTGAATGAGATATCTCCATAATAGATCTCTTTATAATGGTATAACGCGTCCTCACAGTTTTCGGAAAGCTCTGCGATCCTCAGTCCATTGTCCGTTCTGACAAGCCTTACAGTGAACTTATCCTCAATATCCTTCTCCATCTCCCATTCGATCTTGTCTCCGAAGTCGGTCATATTGACCAATACGGTATTTTCATCGGGATATTCAATGCTGTTCAGTATGAGCTTGCTCATGCCCATTCCCATTCCGTAAGCGCCATAGTTGCGGATATAAAGATCACCGTCTTTAATCTTAATGAGGTCGCCAATGACCGGATCAAGAAACTCTGTTTTCAGATCCTCGGTGACAAGGCTGTCTAGCTTTTCGTTAAGCTCCGATTCGGTGCGCGGAAGAACACTTGTTATCTTATAATATACATTTTTATATGAAGAACCATCGGAGCCGATCACTTCAATATTTATTTTCTGAGAAGGGTCGGTTAATTTTTCTACCGAATCCGATCTTACTCTCCAATACAGATTTCCGTAGTCCTTCAGCATTTTAAAGATCTGCTCGGTCTCGGTGAGCTTTTTAGGCTTTTCGGTATTGCCGGCAGGATCGGAATTGTCAGGTTCGCCGCTTGATGCGAAATTTTCCGCGCCGCCTGGCTGAAAGCCCTGAGGATCGGAAGTATCATTTTTGTTGGAGCTTTCCGAATCAATTGTTGATGTTGAAGATGAACTGTCGGAGCTGTTTTCATCGTTTTGAGCTGAATTGTCGCAGCCTGTCAGTAACAAACAAGCGGCAAGCAGTGCGGCTATTGATATTTTAAGATGTTTCATCAGTGTGTCCTTTCAAAAACTTTTGTGAATTTTGGTCTGATGAATGTTACCTTAATATTATAGTATATAGGTAAACGATTGTCAATGTGAGAATTAAACAAAACACGGTTTAATAATTATCCCTAATATTGAAAAAACGCCAAATATTGTTACTCCGCGCTCTGCCGCCGCGCCATTCTCCTCCAGTTGACAAACCCGTACAGATCGTTGACGAAGAACGCCGCAAAGCATACTGTCACGGAGAGATAGCTTACATCACTGAAAGCTGCCAAAGTCCACAGCACTATCAGTACGAGATCGTTCGTAGCATAGGCGGCGGCGAACCACGGACTTCTGCGGCACGTGAGATAAGCCGCAAAAAAGCTGGTAGTCACGGAAATGGTGCTTGGGATAAGGTTCGCCGTATTGAACGCCTTTAAAATAAAGTAGAAAATCACAGTAACAACGGCGGTGAGCAGCAGGGCAAAAACAAGCTCACGGCGGCTTATCCGGTTTACGCGAACCTCGCTTTTGCCGCTGCCGTATGGATTTCGCAGCCACGAGATCAGCGACATTATCGCCATGGGCATTGTCATTCCGAGATAGGTTATCATCTCGCCGTAGTAGGAAAACGTCAGCGAGATGATCCCGTACAACACGCTGAACACGATCATCAGCGCCTGTCCTATCGGATTACCCTTAGCGCAGAAGATCAGCGAGGTAACGCCGACAAGCGACGCGGCAAGCGTGAGGAGATTCACGCGGTCGAAGATCAGAAACGCCGAAACGATAAGCGCAGCGGAAACGCTCCACAGCAGCTTTTCGGTTCTTGTGAAGTAACAAATTCGGTTCTTCATTCTAAAACAGCTCCCTTAACTAAAAAGGCACCCGCCGCGCCTCTTCAAAGACCTAACGAAGAGCGGCAAATGCCCGTCTGCCCGGTGGCAGTATTCTGTTAAGGCAATATCGCACAAAGATTGTCGTCTGATTACATCAGTAAATTTTTTCGTCAGATTGCCAAAAACGACGAAGTAATACTGACGTATTTCGAGGAGTTTTTGGTAAAAATGACGGAAAATTTACAAGTAAGCAGACGGCAAAGCGCGAAGCGCGGTCTTTGTGCGGTTTTGCCTTAAGTATATTATAACAAAAAACGTTTCAAAAGTCAATACCATCCCGCCAATCTATTTAAACAGTCACATAAGGACGCAGCTTTCCGAGAGTGGCTTGTCCTATCCCGCGGACGTTCAGCAACTCGTCCGCTGAGTTAAAATATCCGTGCTTCTCGCGATAGTCGATGATAGCTTGCGCTGTTACCAAGCCGACACCGTTGAGCTTCTGAAGCTCCCTTACGGAGGCTGTGTTTATATTTATGATCGGCTGAACCGCTGCAGGGGTTTGCTCGTATATTTCCGCCGACCTTATCCGAATGGCGACCTCGTCACCAGTGAGTACAAAAACCGCCATGATCACCGCCGCTGCCGCTATAATCCCGGAGACGGTGGCTTTGATGTAATACTTTAGTCTGACCGACATTTTTCCACCTTGCCTTGTTAAAAAACAATGCTCTTATAACGGAATTTTAACATATTAATGGGAAAATGTCAAGTATACTTTCGGTTTATTAATCAAAAACACTTGACAAATCAAGAGCAAAATTGCTATAATGTAATTACAGAAATGTGTTGCATCATACTGCTACACCAAAAGATTTTTCCCCGGAGGGTTCAGCTCCTGGGGCGATCTTTTATAGATCCTTTAGATTAAGTGCTTGGCTCACCTAATTACTTCCTACCGTCGAGCCATTTGCATTAATCATCGGGCTATCGCCCGAGAATCCGGCGTTTTTGGCTTTGCCCTGTCCTAATGGCAGGGCAATTTCGTGCTTCGCACGAAACCGCCAAAAGCCGCGTGTTGATCAACGCCGGATTTTTTCATGGTCAAAGGTGTTACTTTCCGAAAAATTTTCCAAAACCCCTTGATTTTTTTAATAAGTTGTGATACAATGTAAAAGTCGTTTGAACAATTAAACGGCAAAAATTTAATACGGTGTTTTCTTTGCCTAACCACCGTTAAAAAACAAGGAGATTTTTTATGCGAAAAAATGAAATTTTCAATGTGGTTAACCTCACGCGATTGGCTCTGGTTGCGGCGATGTATGTTGCTTTGACACTGGCAATACAGCCGCTCGGATACGGAGCGATACAGTTCCGTGTTTCCGAGGTATTGGTGCTGCTTTGCTTCTACCGCAAGGATTATACGATCGCGCTGATACTCGGCTGCTTGATCGCGAATCTGTTCAGCCCGTTCGGTCTTTACGATATCATCTTCGGTACGCTAGCGACGACCGTTGCGGTTATTCCGATGTATTACATGAAGAATATATTTCTGGCAGCGCTGCTGCCCGTTGTCAGCAACGGGGTGATCGTCGGGATCGAGCTGTATCTTTGCGGTGAGCCGCTCTGGTTCAGCATGGCGTCGGTAGCCCTCTCCGAACTTATCATTATAGGAATAATCGGCACAATAATCTTTAAGTTCGTTTTTGAGAAAAACCGCGTTCTTATGAATATTATTGGCTCAACCAGAAACACGGCTTCAAACAAAACAGCGCAGGTATGATATGAACTACATTGAATTCGGAAATAAGTGCTTTAACGTTCCCGCGTCGGAACAGTCGATCGATATTGTGATCGGCTCAAAAACGGAAGCGAACAGCTTGGAGGATTTTATCGAAAAAGCGGTAAACTACTTATGCACCGAGATCTATATGGAACGTTCCGAAATTGTTTTCCCCAAAATAATAAACCGCTCCGCCGACAAGGGAAGTGAGCTTATCGCGGAGTTCCTGAGCGGAATGGATCAAAGCGTCGAACTGCACCTTGAGGAAATAACGAGCATAGTCTATGTTACCGAACCACGGTGGAACAACTACGATCTCGCGTTTGAAACAAATAACAGCTATGTATTTTTCACGTGGTCAACAACAGCATAAGCAAACATCAAGAGCCGAAGCGAATGCTCCGGCTCTTGATTTTAACTATGCTGATTTTTCCGACCTCTGAGAAAACTGCCAACAGGCTTTCCAAAAAGCTTCATAAACAGCTTGACAACGATCCCGACACACAAAGCGGCTATGATCGTTCCCTCGCGCGTTCCGCGGATATCTCCGAAGAATATCAGCGAAAGCGCAACGGCGATCACAACGCAGGTGATATCGAACACGATCTTCAATATCCCGAAATCCTTATGTATCGTATCGGAGATTGCTTTTACAAATGCTTCTCCCGAGTTCATTATAACGTTCGCGATAACCGAGAGCGTTATTCCGAAGCCGAGAACCACAGTCCCAGAAACCGTAAGCGCCAACCGCAGCTGATAAAGCTCCCAATTGATGCCCGATACCATAAACATGGCGATATCGGTAAACCAACCGAACACGAACGACAGCGGTATCTGCAAAAGCTGTATCCACTGAAATTTCCTCCGCAGAATGAGGATCTGTCCGAGGATAAGCGCACAGTTCCAGATAATGAGCCATGTTCCGAGCGACAGCTCTGTGAATTTCATACTCAGGATATTCGCGGTCGATGAGATCGGGGAAACCCCGAGATCTCCCTTTTTGGTGAGCGCCACTCCCAGCGCCGAAAAAAACAAGCTTATCACCGCCAGCGTATAGCGCATGACAAGCTCTTTTGCGGGCATTCTTCTCTTTTGCCCGTCCTCAATAATTTGTTCTGACACAAAAATTACCTCCTTATACTATTACTTCATTATATCACTATGCCCGAAAAATGTCAAGACAGCACATTCTTGCGAAATGACTTGACAAAAACAAATTATCGTTCTATAATATAATCGTAAACAACCGAGAATTGTTTTACGCAGTGCTTGTGCACAAAAGTTTGCCCCCCCGCGAGCCGTAATCTCGCGAGGGGTCGGTTTTTTTCCCATGCTTTCGCCGGTTATTTTCTCTTACTGTCAAGCCATCTGCATTGATCCTCGGGCTATTCGCCCGAGGATCCGGCGTTTTGGGCTTTGTTTTGCCCTAATGGCAGTGCAATTTCGTACTCCGCACGAAACCGCCAAAAGCCGCGTGTTGATCTTCACCAAATCAAAGTGATGTTACAGCATACTTGTCGAATAATGTCAATCAAATTGCAATTGATCGGAAACCGAAAAAAATTCCCGAAGCTCCGCGCTCCGGGAAGATTTTTACTGTTGCTTTATAAACGGCTTTTCAAGCGCCTCGATCATTTCATCGAGGTTTCCCGCCCAATCGTGCCAAGCCTCGTCATACGCCTTCCAGAGCTCGCCGAGCTTGGAGTCGAACAGCTTCTGCAGCACCTTCGACGCTTTTTTCATCAGCTTCGACAGGTCGGTGTCAAATACCTTGTCAAGAAACACATCGTATTCCTTGTCGAATTTCGCTCTCTCGTCCGGATCATCGAGATCAAGCTCAATAATATGATTGTAATCTATACCCTCCGCCTCCGAAAAAGCTACCAGACCCGCTGCGACAAGCCCTGCCGTACACTCATGATGATCGGAGTTCTTGTTGACCGCATACAGCAGCTGCCTGATATCGTTCTCAAGGTCATCGCTCTTTTCAAGCTGCTTAAAGGTCTTCATAGCGTCCTTGCTTGCCAGTACCTCCCAGCTGTAGATCCCGGCTGCCTTTCTCCTTTTCTCGAGCCTATGACCGACCTTGTACGCCTTTAAAGCGTATTCCATTCTGCTGACGGTCTCGATCCACTCGATGGACAGCTCTTCATCGTGCCAATACTCGCCAAGCTCGGTATTCGGGAGCGAATGAAGGACCTTGATAGCCTTGTCAACAAGCGAGGACAGATCGGTATTGTATACCCTATCAAGAAAAGGAATGTATTCGTTCTCAAACTTTTCGTTCTGCTCGGGATCGTCGCGGTCGATATCTGTCAGATCCGAAGATCTCGTAGTAGCCAGGCAATACGACACCAGCGCAGCCGCCACATAAGCTTCAACGCTTGTGCGGTAGTCGGCATACGCTTTAAACTTGTCAAGCTTTTTCTCAATATCGCCGGCAAGATCCTTGCTTGCGTTCAGCTCGTAGAACGTCTCCATTGCGTCGTCGTCACATAAGACTTGATAGCTCCAGGTACTCATAATTTTTTCTCCTTGTTCATTTTATCAAGATTATTAAGAAACGCCATACCTTTTCGGGCTTGCGAGTGTTCGTCGCAGTGCTTGATGTGATAAAGTATGCCGTCCTTTACGAAGTTTGAACCGGTCTGATGAAAATCAAACACCACATTATATTTTAAGCATACCCCGCGGATCTTTTTGACCCACTCGAAGTCGCAGATCCGCGCTCCGGCGTAAGATTCGCCGCCGACCGAGACCTGCTCGATCTGTCCGCTTGCGAGATACCCGGAAAGCTCCACATATTCAAGTATCGGCGCAACGAATATCAGCTTGTGCTTTATCTTTGCGTCAAGCAATATCGGAAGACGCTTGTCCGCCATCTCTTGATTCTCGCAGCTCACCGCGATAACGACGTTGTCCCAACCGTCGCCCCAGTCATCGGGAACGCAGTCCGCAAACCGTGCTATGCGCTTTGTCGGTATAAGGAACACAATGTCGCTACGCTCGCGGATCATATCCCAGGCACTGCCGCGCCACTCGTCCGCTTCCTCGATAAAGAAATCCGAGGTAAAGCAGGAACCGAGCACCGTACCCGACGGGATCTTATAGTTTCCGTGCCTGTCCTTTTTGACGGGATTGTTAAAGCTCGTCTTATTCTTGACGACCACTCCGGATTCCTTGTCACGGAGCGCGTCCAGATGGTAGACATAGCAGTTTTTGCAGCCGGGGCTGCATTTATGACAGCCGTGCCAGGGATTCCAATTCCATTGCATTGTTTTCTCCGTTTTAAAGGAATTGAATCGTCCCGAATATCTTTTGACATTCGAGACGATTTTTATAACCCACTATTGATCGTCTGTGATATCCTCCGGCTTGTATATACACAATACTTCGCAGCTTGACTTTTCGAATACGTACAACCGCCCGCAGTCGGGGCATTTCCAGACGTCATAGTCGTTCATCTGCGCGAGATCCAAGGTGTCCACAGTGTCGTTTTCGAGTATCTCACACATACGCTTGTCCGAGTAAACCGAAAACTCGATATCGTTCGGGATCCGTCCGTTCCACATATCACAGCCGCATTTACAAAGCAGGTGCATTTTAACTCAGCATACTTTCCGCCTTGGAAACAAGTCCTTCCACGTGCTGATTTATATCGGTTACTTCATTCATGGCAGTGCTTATATCATTACCCTTGCCCATAGTAGCGTTAATATTGTCGCGTATGCTCTTCATCATATCGAGGATCTCCAGCATTTTTTCGTTGAGATCCGCAACGATCTCATTGACCGTCTTGATATCGTTGAACACAAGCGCGTTGCTCTTTTCCGCCTCGGCGACAGCCTCCTGAGAATGTCCCGCAAGACTTCCTACCTCCTGGGCTACGACCGCGAAGCCCTTTCCCGCTTCTCCCGCGCGCGCCGCTTCAATGCTCGCGTTGATGGAAAGGATGTTTATCTGCCGCGCGATATTGCTGATGTTCTGCGTGATCTTCGAGAAGCCCGAAACGCTGCCGTTTATCGACTCCATAGCGGTGTTGATGTTCTCATTCTGATGCCGCAGCTCCTCGAGAATATCGGCAAGACCGATGATCTGGTCGTGGTTTGTTGTGTTAAGCTCCGAGATATCGCCGACAGCGTTCTTTACGTCGCCGATGTTTTCGGTAAGCTGAGCTACCACTTGATTAAGCTCGTTTGTTACCTCGCCGATCGCGGTGTTGGTCTCCTCGATATGAGCGCTGCGGATATCCGCTTCATGCTGCATATACTGCGCGCAGCTCGTCATAGCTGAAACTCCTTTGATAATGGCCTCCGCCATCTTGCGGCAGGTCGGGAAACCACAGGAGTGACAATTGTAGTTTCGCTCAGTCTCGGTATGTTTGCCCATTTTTGTGAGCATATCATCGATCTGATCTTCGGACACGACAGTCTTTTTGATGTCCTCTGGTACATACTGACGTATAAAGTCCTCGGTCTTAAGTGTCCTGTCAAAATGCAGAAACTGCTTGTCGCGGTGCTTCATATCGAACTTTACGCGCTTGGTGCGGTTGTATTTTTCAATGCCGTTCATAATGCCGGACATTCTATATATCGACATCTGCTGACCTATGGCGGGACCGCTGCCACAGCCGTGGTCGCAGGAGAGCACATCAAACACATCGGGAAGATCACGTGCGCCGATCGACGAGTACATATCCAGATTTTTGTATACCGAATCTGTGCCTTCCGAGGTGATGACATTCAGCGCGGGATTTTCAAGCTCCAGACACGCCTTAAGTCCTCCGGGACGCGGATAAATAGCGCCCATGCTTCCCTGAATTCCCGAGAACTCGAAGTTTGAGCGCACCTTTCTCAAAGAATCAAAGTTTGTGCCGTTTCTCTTAAGCAGTTCGCCCAGACGTTCAAACGTAACATTGTATTCCACAAGACCCGTCTCGCGAAACTCGTCCATCTTGGCGATACACGGAGACAGCGCGGCGATCTTAGCCTGTTCGCCGAGATACTTTTTAAGATAGATCGCCGTGCACAGCATGGGCGAATGTACGGGCGAGAGATTTTTCAGCGCGTCGTGACAGAACTTCTTTATGTAGTTGACGATAGCGGGACATGGTGCGGAGATAAGCTTCGTTCCCGGGTGCTTTTCAAGATATCGAATGTGTCCCCAGGTGCAGATATCCGCTCCGAAGGAAACGTCATAAATTTTCTTTACGCCGTTCTTGGTGAGAATATCCAGAACGTTTCTCCAGCAGCCGTCAAAGGACACTTTCACTGCGGGTGCACAGATAACGATGATGTTCTGACCGCTCTTGAGATCCTTCCAGAATCTTTCCGTATCGTCCTCATAGCTCCGCGCGTTGTGATTGCATATCTTCACGCACGCGCCGCAGCGGATGCACTTGTCCGGATTGATATTAAAACGGACGTTTCCGTTTTCGTCGTGTTCAACGGTATTTGCCTCAATGGACGGACAAACTCTGATACAGTTGTTGCACGCCACACATTTGCTGCCGTCAAAGGTTATCATATCAAATACTCCTTCGCTAATTTTAAAAAACGGCCCGCATACCCTCCGCTTTGCGGAAGGTAATGCAGACCGTTAAGCTGTATGCTGATCCAAGCAGTATTACTTCGCGTATTCCACGGTTCTGCTTTCGCGTATCATATTGACCTTGATCTGTCCGGGATATTCCATCTCGTTTTCAATGCGTTTTGCGACCTCGCGCGCAAGCACCTTCATGTCATCATCGTTGATATGCTCGGGCTTGACCATAATGCGGACTTCGCGTCCCGCCTGAATAGCAAACGACTTTTCAACGCCGTTGTAAGAGTTGCAGATCTCTTCGAGCTTTTCAAGACGCTTGATATAGTTCTCATAGTTTTCGGAACGTGCCGCGGGTCTCGCGGCGCTGATAGCGTCAGCTGCCTGCACCAGACACGCGATAACAGTCCTGCACTCAACGTCTCCGTGGTGCGCTTCAATAGCGTGAATGACCTCGGGGCTTTCCTTGTACTTCTTGCAGACGTCAACACCGATCTGAACGTGTGATCCTTCGATCTCGTGATCAAGCGACTTTCCTATATCGTGCAGCAGTCCCGCACGTCTTGCGAGAGCCGCGTCCACGCCAAGCTCGCTTGCCATGATACCGGCGAGGTGAGCTACCTCGATGGAATGGTTGAGTACGTTCTGACGGAAGGAAGTTCTGTACTTGAGCCGTCCTATAAGACGAACAAGCTCGTGATTCAAGCCGTTGACGTTCGTCTCCATGACGGCGCGTTCGCCTTCCTGCTTGATACGCAGCTCAACTTCTCTGCGCGCCTTCTCAACTGTCTCTTCAATGCGCGCCGGGTGGATACGTCCGTCCTGAATAAGTCTTTCGAGAGCGATCCTCGCGATCTCGCGGCGGACGTGATCAAAGCAGGACAGTGTGATAGCCTCGGGAGTATCGTCGATGATGAGATCCACTCCGGTGAGCGTTTCGAGAGCGCGGATATTACGACCCTCGCGTCCGATGATACGTCCCTTCATCTCATCGTTCGGGATAGCGACTACCGAGACAGCCATCTCGGAAACGGTATCGGCAGCCAGTCTCGCGATGGAAAGCGATATGTACTGCTTTGCCTTTTCGTCGCACTCGTCCTTGAGCCGCTGTTCATAAGCGGATATTTTGACCGCTTTCTCGTGATTCAGCTCGCTGTCAAGCATCTGCAGCAAATGCTCCTTAGCCTGTTCCTGAGTAAATCCGGAGATCCTTTCGAGAATATCCATCTGCCCGGATTTGAGCTGTTCCGCTTCGGCGATCTTTTCGTCCGCCTTCTTGTGTTTCTGGTGGAGCTGTTCCTCCAGCTTTTCCATCTTGTCGGTCTTGCGGTCGAGATTCTCTTCCTTTTGAGCTATTCTGCGCTCGGAACGCGAAACCTCGCTCCTGCGTTCCTTAAGTTCCTTTTCGGCGTCGTTCTTCATACGCTGGATCTCTTTTTCGGCGTTGGTGCGCAAAGCGTAGATCTCGTCCTTTGCCTCGACAAGGGCGTTTTTCTTGAGTGACTCTGCTTTTTCCGTTGCTTCCTCAACGATCCGCGCGGATTCCTTTTCCGCGGACTCGAATTGAGCCTCGGCGGTCTTTATGCGGTGAGCCACGCCCTGCTTAAAGCAGATAAAGCCGCTGATAGCCGCGCCGACAAGCAAAGCCGCGATGCCAATAATAATGGCAACGTAAAATGGGACTTCCATTGTCCGTTTCCCCTCCTTATTTTATTTGCGCTAAGATGTCAACGAACAGCGCAAAGAATAATTCGGCGGAATAATTATACAATTTTCAAATTTTGACGGCTGCGAAATTAAAGCGGCTGCCGCAGAATATTGTGCGGTATAGCTGTAATGCTGCAAAAAGCAGACTCGCCCGGTGCCGTCCGTACCTCCTATGAAGTTTTTAATTATTTTATTTTTTGGCAATATCCGGAAAATTTATATGGGAAAATTCGCCAATCCCGACGAATCCCGAAAGATCCTCCAAACAAGCAGCCGGATATGCCAATTTTAAATAAAGCGCAAAAGCGCAAAACAAGGATAGGAAATGTAAATTTAAAGGAGATGGTTTCTCCGTAAATCGTACATTATGCCGCCATAACGTTATAAAAATAACAACATCATAAACGTCATGACCCCTCAACGGGATAGCCCGTCCAAAAGGGTCCATTTATATTTTACTACAATTTTACCGAATTGTCAAGTGAATTACACATTTTATTTTGTTAAAATTGTCAATTTTTAAGTAATTTAAAAATTATCTCCAAAAAATGTAAATTTGAATATAAGCTCCAACACCAAGATCAACATTTTAAACGTGCAGGAGAAATTTCAAAAAGCAATCCCACTTGGCGCAGCGCCGAAGGCGCGGAGTCAAGTGGGATTGTCTAGGGCAACACTTCGTGTTGCCCTCAGTCTGTATAAAAAGCCAAGATCAACAATTTAAAACACGCAGGAGAAATTTCAAAAAGCAGTCCCGCTCGGCGGAGCGGAACGAAGTGGAGCGTAGCCGAGTGGGGCTGGCTAGGCGGGCTTCGCCCGCCGGTTTTGAAATTTCTTTTAGATCAACAGCCCTTCGTCAACATTTTAAAACCAGCCAAGATCAGTATTTCAAACCAAAGCACAGTTGTTTTATTCAACCGTCATACCCTTATCGCGCACGACTTTTTCAATATCCGCGATATGCTTATTGCACAGCTCCTTGGTCTTTGCTTCCGCCATAATGCGCAGCAGCGGCTCCGTTCCCGACGGACGGACAAGAACGCGCCCCTCGCTGCCGAGAGCCTGCTCTGCCGCTTCGACCGCCGCTTTTACATCGGGGTCGTTCAGCACGGCATTCTTGTCGGTCACGCGCACATTTTTCAATATCTGCGGATAGACGGTCATTCCTTTGGCAAGCTCTGAGAGGGTACTCTTTCTTGAACACATCACCTGCATGAGCTTTAGCGCGGTGATGATCCCGTCGCCTGTGTTGGCGTACTTGCTGAATATGATGTGCCCCGAATTTTCGCCGCCTAAGATGTAGCCCTTTTCATTCATGCACTCATAGACATACTTGTCGCCGACCGCGGTCTTTTCATACGCGATCCCAAGCTCATCAAACGCCTTATACAAGCCGAGGTTTGACATGACCGTTGTGACAACGGTGTTGCCCTCAAGCTTTCCGCGTTCCTTTAAGTAGCTGCCATAGATATACAGGATCTTGTCTCCGTCCACAAGCTCGGCGTTCTCATCGACCGCAAGGCAGCGGTCTGCGTCGCCGTCAAACGCGAAGCCGCAGTCGAGCTGTTCCTCACGGACAAGCGCTATCAGATTTTCGATATGCGTGGAACCGCAGCCGGTATTGATATTGAAGCCGTCGGGCTTGTTGCTGACAACATAGGTCTTTGCCCCAAGCGCGTCAAACACGCTTTTCGCGATGGTAAACGCCGAGCCGTTGGCGCAGTCAAGACCGATCCGCTTTCCCTTGAATGAGTGAGTAGCGAGCGAGATCAGATATCCTATGTAGCGGTTGCGCCCCGCCGAATAGTCTGAAGCTCTTCCGATCTCTTCCTTCTGTGCCAGCGGAACCTCGGGGATCTCGCCGTCAAGATACTTTTCGATCTCGTCGATAACGTTCTCCTCCATCTTCTCGCCCTTAGAGTTGAACAGCTTTATTCCGTTGTCATAAAATGGATTATGGCTCGCGGAGATCATTATCCCGCAGTCAAAATCGTCCGTGCGAACCACATACGATACTGACGGCGTTGTTGTGACATGAAGCAGATACACGTCCGCTCCCGACGCGGTAAGCCCGGCGGTCAGCGCGTATTCGAACATATACGAGCTGCGGCGCGTATCCTTGCCGATAACGATCTGGCAGGGGTGCTCCTTGCCGTAATAATATCCTAGAAACCGCCCGATCTTAAAGGCGTGCTCCACCGTAAGTTCTTTGTTTGCTTCTCCGCGGAAGCCGTCAGTACCAAAATATTTAGACATAAAAATATGCTCCTTATCTTAAAGAATTTCAAATTTCTCAATTGGCAGCGTTTTGCGAAGCATAATGCGCACGTTCCGCTCCAAATGCAGCGCGTGCTTTTGTCACAATTTGTGATTGTGTATAAAGGCAGATTCCCATTCGGTGCGCTGTTCTATTTAGCGCTGCATTTTCCGCTGCACTTAGCCGTCAATTGAGCGCACCGGTCGAAAAAATTTTTTATTATTTGTTAAAATTTTTTCGACCTATTTGAAATTCACTGAACGATCTGCAGTTGATCTTGGCTTTAGATCCTTTGCTGTGCGTTTGTCGCGTGGCTCTGGGCATGGGCATTTTAATGCTGTATGGAGCAAAGCCTTGCGGATCTTCCCAAACATATATATTATAGCGTATGTGGGGCGTGTTTGTCAATATGCTTTTGTCAACAAACCGAAATTTTGCTGTTTATTCTTGACTAACTGCGCCGGAAGGTGATATAATGTAATAACACTTGAATTTTACGGCATAAGGAGCACTGTATGACGGAAAAGATCGTTTTTCTGCACGGACTTGGGCAAAGCAGCGCAGCTTGGAACGGAGTTTTTAAATATTTCGACGGGATCGGTGAATTCTGTTGTCCCGATCTTGTTAAGATGTGCGGGAGTCCTGCTGATTATAAGACATTGTTTCTGGCTTTTTCGGAATATTGTTCGAATCTTGGTGAGCCTTTGAACTTGGTCGGGCTGTCGCTGGGCGGTATGCTCGCATTGAACTACGCCGCTGAAAATCCCGAAGCGATACGCTCTCTTGTGCTGATCGGCACACAATACAAGTCTCCGAAGGCAATGCTGAAGCTTCAGAACGTGATCCTTAAGATCATGCCTAAAGCCTCATTCGGTGAAACGGGCTTCGACAAAAGGAATTTTATCTCGCTTGCGAACTCAATGACAGAGCTTGATTTCAGCGAAAAGCTGCAAAACGTCTCCTGCCCGGCTCTTGTCCTTATCGGAGCGCGCGACAAGCCCAACCGCAAGGCAGCGCTTGAACTGTCACAGCTGATGAACGGCTCGGTGTTCGCCGAGATTAAAAATGCGGGCCACGAGGTAAACCGTGACGCTCCCAAGCAGCTTGCGGAAACCGTTAAACGATTTTACGAAACGGAACATATCATATGATCGACTTTATCATCAAAAAATTCATAAAGAACAGTGGAAACGTTGAAGATCCCGTCGTTCGTTCCGCTTACGGAAAGCTGGCGGGATGGGTCGGCATCGTCTGCAATTTGTTTTTGTGCGCGGGAAAATTCATAACCGGTCTTTTGTCGGGAAGTATGTCCGTGACGGCGGACGCAGTGAACAATCTTTCAGACGCGTCCTCGGGAGTTATCGGACTTATCGGCTTCAAGCTCTCCGAACGCTCCGCCGACAAGGAGCACCCTTACGGTCACGGACGCTATGAATATCTCGCGGGATTTATGGTAGCGGCGCTTATTATGATAATCGGCGCTCAGCTGCTGCGCGACAGTGTTATAAAGATAATCACCCCGACAAAGGTGGAGTTCGGGATAGTCACGGCGGCGATGCTTACGGTATCGATCTTTGTGAAGCTGTGGATGATGCTGTTCTACAAAAGGACGGGCAGGCGGATCAATTCCGAAACGATCATCGCCTCCGCCGCCGACAGCCGCAACGACGTTATTTCAACAACGGCGGTGCTGGCGGCACTGATCATCTCGCATTTTTGCGGCGTTGAACTGGACGGCGTTATGGGCGCGGCGGTCGCGGTGTTTATTCTGTACAGCGGCGTTGGACTTGTCAAGGAGACGATGGATCCGCTGTTGGGAAAAGCCCCGAGCGCGGAGCTTGTGGAAAAAATACACGAAGAGATACTCTCATATGACGGGATACTCGGAACACACGATCTGATGATACACGACTACGGCCCGGGACGGCAGTTTGCGTCTGTTCATGTTGAGATGCCAGCTGATATTTCGTTTGTAGAGTGCCACGAGATCATTGACAGAATAGAGCGCGATTATCTTGCCAAAGGAATGAATATGCTGGTTCACCCCGATCCGATTGTTTCAGAGAAACACAAAACGGGACGAATAGATGCCGAGCTTAAGCGGATAGTCCGGGGGATCGACGAGAGCATAACCGTTCACGATGTCAGAGTGGTGGACTGCGCCGACAAGCTGCGCGTTATATTTGATTGTGTGGTTCCTCCGGAAACGGGAATAGATGACGCCGAGCTTTCAAAGGAGATCGAGCGTTTTCTGCGTATAAAGTTTCCGAACGCAAGCTGCGAGATCAGCTTTGAGAGCAGCTATGCAAGTATCCCGAAAAACGGTTCGGATCAACAGGTTGACTAAATCCGAAAAAAGTGTTATAATAAAAACAGAAACGCAATAAACACGCAGCAAGGGATCTAACGCTAAGATCAACTGTAGATAGTTCAGTAAATTTCAAAAAGTGTCCGAAGTGTCGGCAAGCCGACACACCTAAAAATTTTAATAAATAATAAAAAAATTTTTTCGGCCGGTTCTCAATTGACGGCTAAGCGCAGCGTGCCGCCAATTGAGAATTTTGAATTTTTTTAATCAAGAAATTTGAAATTCTTTTAGATAAGGGGGAGCTTGTTGAGGATCGAAAAATATTATTTTCACGCGGATGTTCAGAAGTATTCCGACAGGCTCCGCCATATGCTTATTGTCGTCATAGCGCCTATATTGGCTGTGTGCGTTTTCAGCACGGTGAATATAGTGCTGAACTTCGGCTCGGACTTCTCAAAGCTGCTGATGATCGTTATAGCGGGCAGTGTTTTTTTCGGAATGGTGTTCACGTTTGTTGCAACGTATTTTATCGATAAACGCCGCCGCCGTCATTCGCGGTATACTTTTTTTGACATTCTCCCGTGCGGAATGGTGTTCAGCGAATACGCGGGCGAGTTCACGCGGTACGGCGAGAGAATAATTATGCGGCGGCTGTATTATATCCCGTTTGACAAGCTGGAAAGCGTCTCGAGAGATCCAAAGACCGCTCCTCACAATATTATATTTAAGGGTGCTGCCCACAGGTATTATCTCGAAACGGAACGGTTGGGCTATCACATTGACGAGGAGGGCAGGATCGAGTTTGACACGTCGATCCTGAACGGCGCGTATTATGATGAAATTTCGACGGTGACAGTAAAAAACCGCTTTGGAAACACAAAGCGGCTGGAGAAGTCTGTTCTGTTTTATTGGGAAGAATTCAAGAATATGCCGGAGAAAAAGCCGTTCGATATCTCACAATACGTCACCGCACGCCGCAAGTCTAAGCCGAAGACCTCCAACCCCGCGCTGGAAGCGCCAAGCTTCAGCCGAAACTGGAAATGATCTTCAAGAGATCCATATACAAACTAACACCGCACGGACAACGTGCGGCGTTAGTTTTTTTAAAACAACAGGAGACAATCCTTGTGTGGGTGTTGTCTTAATCACTGAAAAAACATTTTGTAAGCTGATCCGCCATCTCACTGATTATTTCGGCACGGGTGGCGGAATCGTATTGTGCGTTGTCGGTAAATGCGTAATATCCGCCCTTGATGGTGAAGCTGAGAAGAATATTTATTTCGGGAATATCCTTACATTTAGAATATTTTTCAAACATAAACTTACGGATCTTGCTTTCCACACGATCAACAAGTATCCCCTTGCGATCATTTGAGAATATAATATCAATAAGTGATTGATTGGCAATAAAACCATCGAACAGCTCACTGATAAAGACCTTTGGCTCGGACAGTACCGCGTCCGGATGCCTTATACTGCTAAGAACGCTGTCAAGCAGCTCATTCTCCAACGACTCAGACAAATCGTAGATATCCTTGTAGTGAAGATAAAAGGTCGCCTTGTTGATCTCCGCGAGATCCGAAAGCTCCTTTACCGTGATACGCTCCAACGGTTTTTTTGAGCGAAGCTGCAAAAACGAGTTTATGATTGCGCTCTTTGTTTTTTTGACACGGAGATCCATATTTCTTCATTTCCTTCCCGATAATTGATGATTTTCGGTAAACGTTGCAAATTTGACAGCGGAGATCATCCGCCGATTGAAAAACCGTTTCTATCCTATTATAATTAGATTATAGCATATTAAACGACTGCCGTCAAGACAATATCGCGTTTTTTCAACAGAATTTTTTGGAGGGAATTATGGACTTTTACAGCTTTTATATGGGAAAAAATTTTGATGTTTATCAGTATCTCGGCGCTCACCGCGAGGGAAACGGCTGGATATTCCGCGTGTTTGCGCCGAACGCCGCGCGTGTGACGCTGCTCGGCGATTTCACTAAGGGTTATGAGTATGAAATGAACCGTGTCGGGGACGGGAACTTTTTTGAGGTGTGGACGGCGGACGCTTCTGTGGGCGACAGATATTTTCACAGGATCTACAGCCGCAGCGGGGGATATACCGATCATTGTGATATTTACGGCTTCGGAATGGAGCTTCGTCCCGAATGGAGATCGGTTCTGCGCGATCTGTCGGAATATCGATTCGATGATGACAAATGGATGAACGGCCGTACCGATTTTAAGAACAGACCGCTGAATATTTATGAAATGCACCTCGGCTCGTGGTGCAAAAAAGAGGACAGCTCGTGGTTCTCCTACACGGAGATCGCCGATAAACTGATAAAGTACTTAAAAAAGACAGGCTATAACTGCGTTGAATTTCTGCCTCTGTCGGAGCACCCTTGCGACGAATCGTGGGGGTATCAGAATACCGGATTTTTTGCCCCTACCGCGCGTTACGGCACTGCCTCAGAGCTTATGGTACTTATCGATAAGCTTCATCAGAATGATATAGCAGCTGTAATGGATTTTGTGCCCGTGCACTTCGCTGTGGACAACTATGGTATCGGCAGATATGACGGCACGGCACTTTATGAATATCCGAACAACGATGTCGGAGTCAGTGAATGGGGCAGCTGCAACTTTATGCACTCGCGCGGAGAGGTTCGGAGCTTCCTGCAGTCCTGCGCTTATTACTGGCTGAAGGAATTCCATTTTGACGGCATACGTATGGACGCTATCAGCCGCATAATTTATTGGCAGGGCGACGAGCGGCGCGGCGTAAACGGCAACGGCGTTGATTTTATCAGAACCATGAACAGAGGACTAAAGGAACGGCTTCCGTCATGTATGCTGTTCGCGGAGGATTCCACTAACTTCCCGAACGTGACCAAGCCTGTCGATCAGGGCGGTCTCGGCTATGATTACAAATGGGATATGGGATTTATGAACGACACTCTGAACTATTTCCGCACAGCTCCCGAATATCGTTCGGACAATTATCACAAGCTCACGTTTTCGATGATGTATTATTATAATGAAAATTATCTTCTTCCGTTTTCACATGACGAAAACGTTCACGGTAAAGCGACTATTCTCCAGAAAATGAACGGCGAGTATGAGGAAAAATTCCCGCAGGGACGCGCCTTATATTTATATATGTACATACATCCCGGCAAGAAGCTGAATTTCATGTGTGGCGAGATCGGGCAGCTCCGCGAGTGGGATGAAAGCCGCGAACAGGATTGGGACATACTTAAATATCCGAAGCATGACAGTTTTCATCATTTTATGACAGAGCTGAATAAACTTTATCTTTCTCACCCGGCGTTTTTTGAACATGACTATGATAACAACGGTTTTTGTTGGCTTGACTGCAACAATACAGAAAACTGCATTTATGTGATAGAGCGGCAAGGCGGCGGAGAAACGCTGGCGGCGGTATTTAATTTCAGCAATGTGACAAAAGACTACTCTGTCGGAAAATATCAAGACAGAACTGCCAAAATTCTGCTGAATACAGATTGGAACAGATTCGGCGGAGATACCTCGGACGACGCTGTATCCGATATTTCCATGCTATCCAAACATTTTTGA
>JAIEDJ010000169.1 GCA_029068025.1 Oscillospiraceae bacterium
TTCGCGAGAACGCAGACCACCGCCAGCAGCAGCGCTAAACCGAGCGCAAAATACGAAAAATAAAGCTTGTTTTTCAGCAATTCTTTAAGCGATAAATTAAAAATTTTCATTGATTATCTCACCGTCAAGCATTTCTATGATTTTATCGGCTTTCAGAGCGTCCTCGCGCTGGTGCGTCACCATAACGATGGTCGTGCCGAGATTTTTTATTTCGAGGAACAAATTCATCACTGCGTCGCTCGTTTTCTTGTCGAGATTTCCGCAGGGTTCGTCCGCGAAAATAATCTTCGGAGAATTTACGAGCGCTCTTGCGATCGCCACGCGCTGTTTTTCACCGCCGGAGAGCGTTTCGGCTTGCTTTTTCAAAATTCCGCTTATTCCGATGAATTCCGATACCTCCGAGATCCGCTTTCTGCGCTCCGATTTGGAAATGCCACTTATCAGCATAGGTATCTCGATATTCTCGAATGCGGTGTATTTCGGCTCCAGCGCGTATGACTGGAACACATAGCCCGCCGTTTTATTTCTGAACAGCGAACGCTCCGCCGGTTTTAACGCGTGAATGTCCTTGCCATCGATCAGTACGCTTCCGGAATTCGGTGTAAGCAGTCCGCTTACGCATTTGAGCAAAGTACTCTTGCCGCTGCCCGACCGCCCCGTTACAGCAATGAATTCTCCGTCGTTTATCGTGAGATCAATGCCGTTTACCGCCGTGCAGCCGGCATATTTTTTCACCAAATTATGTACTTCGATCATTTGAAATCATACCTCGTTACGTTGTCTGTGATTTTTTCGGTTTTATCGAGCGTATACGAATTACGGGTGAGCTTTTGTTCCGGTGCAAACCCGTCCTCATATTCGTTGTACTGCGATCTCTCAATGCTGTCCGGCACAAATCCCTTCGGCACAAAAAACGGCACGAGCGTCGACCAATAGCCGCCCTTTTCCCACGCGTGACCATAGTGATTTGTTATTGCTCCGGTGAGCTTTACAGTACCGCTGTCAATGCTTCCGGCAAGGTTTTCAAAAGAACTTGAAGGTATGCGCACCAGCAAAAGCTCTTTATCATCACCGCAGTTTTCGAGAATCGATGTAAGCAATACCCGGAGATAATTATCTTTCGTAAGTATCTCATCATATTCAACAAATTCCATAGCTGCGTCCGGTGACGAGAGCTTGAACGCCACAGGCGCGTCCTCATCGAACACATAAGGCAGACCGTCCTCCGCGGTATAGGTCAAATTGTAATTTAAATTTTCGCGGGTCTGCTCTTCCAAAAATTCAAGCCGGAAATTTTTATCCGAAATATCGTTTTCGGTTTCGATAAAACAGTAATATGTGGTCTCTTGATCTTCAACCTCGTAATAGTAATCCGGCATAGGGAGCAGCTTCACAACACATTCCGAGCCCTGCTCGGCAACATCGGCAACGATGAAATCTATCCCGCTTTTCGGATAGTTGAATTTGATTACAGCGAGATCACGGGTCTCGAAAAATTCTTTTGAATATCGCTCATCCTTCGCGACCCTCTGCTTAATAAAATTATAATCCGCGAGTTCGGATCTTTTAAACGATTTGAAATCCGTGTATTTCTCGACCGTAAATTCTCCGTCAATGTCTTCATAAGGCATTGCGCTGACGTGACTGCCCTGAACCTCGGGGATCCACGGATTATCGCCATTGCACCCGGCAAAACAAAGGGTCACAACAACTATCAGAACAAATAACAAGAGTTTTAATTTTCTCATAACTATCACCTCATAAGTCAATCAATTATCGTACGGAGAGCCCCGTGCGATATTCGGCTCACTTGCACAATGATCATAAAATAATCAAGCAAAAAAAATAAAGTACCTTTAATGTAAGGATCCATTTGGATTTGGTTCGAGCTTTCAAATTTGCCCGATGCTGTTACCGCTTGGATTTACATCGCACACATACGCATCCAACAGGTATCAAACCCGCAAGCAGTAAAATTCCGAGTGTGATCAAAGCAATGGCTCTCGCGCGGAGCGTGCGATTAACCTTTTCAAACGGTTTCAGCTCGTTAGTATAGGCTCCGGGAATCTCCGTTTTGGAGAGCATTTTAAGCAGAGCTTTGCAGTCGGTGCAGGTCTTGATATGTTCTTCGAGGAGCGCGGCAGTTTCGGCGCTGCATAATTTCTCGTCATAAAGCGGGATCAGATCCCTTACAACTTCGCATTTCATATTAAGTCCTCCTTTCAAGCATTTTAGCGAGTATTGCTTGTGCGCGTAAGAAATTCGCACACCTAATTATCGCTTTTGCCGAACACTTTCCCCTATCTCCGAGTATTTCAATTCTACGTGAAAAGGGGAACGTTTTTGTTATCGGCTTTTTGGGGGTGATTTAAATATTCGTTTCCGGCGGTCGAACAAAGACGTTTTAACGGAACATCAGTCCGAAAAGCACCCGATACTGTTGAAGGCATTCAGCACAGTGTTCTGTAAAATCTCCTCCAAGACCGTATCGCGGCAAAGCGACAGAATATAGCGGTACACTTCCTTTGCGTACAGTATGTATATTTCGTTGAAATCGCTATCCGTTTTTATCACCTCTGTAATGTTAGACAATTGAAAATACAAAAACGTTACAGAGTTATTATAAAATTTTTTTGAATAATTCGTTTATATGGAAATAAGATTGCAGGAAAAGCCTGATCGACTGCACGCAGTAATTAACGGAGGATCACTTATGGATCGCAAAATGAAAAAAGATTAGCTGCCGTGTCCTCCATACCATTTAAGTTTTTTCAAAGCGTTCCGCGGTCATATCATCGCCATAATGACAGCACACAACTTCACCGAGCTTTATAAGATTTTCATTGCGAATACGTTTCTTTTCCGCAGCATTTGCTGTTTCAATTTCACGGAATTCTTTGTCTGCGGATTGTGCGCTTGAATTGAGACAGAAAGCGCTTGATGGGGAGTTGAATCCGGAGGAATACAAAAGATTAATACGAAAATAGGATCATACTATTGTATAAGAT
>JAIEDJ010000170.1 GCA_029068025.1 Oscillospiraceae bacterium
GGACGGCTCGGTTCATAAGATTGACGGGAAATGGGATTTGCTGATAGCGCACCCGCCGTGTACATACCTCACTTCTGCGGGCACACGTCATTTTTCGCTCAAATGCAATACTGCCGAAAAAGTAAAACAGCGCGAGCAAAAGCGCAGTGAAGCTACCGAATTCTTTATGCACTTTATAAACGCGGATTGTGATAAGATCGCAGTTGAAAACCCTGTCGGCTATATGAATACGCATTTCCGTAAAGCTGACCAGATCGTTCATCCGTATTATTTTGCCAAGAGCATAGATGATAAGGAAAATTACTTCCAAAAACGCACTTGCTTCTGGCTTAAAGGATTAAAACCGCTTGAAAGAAAAACCGACTTACCGGTTCCGGAACCGCTGTATATCTGTAATGGAGCAAAATGCAACGGCAAAAGAATAAGTTGGTGTGAGGGTATCAGCGGGACAAGCGGCGGACAATCAGGCAGAGCAAAAGCACGCTCGAAAACCTTTCCGGGTATCGCCGAAGCTATGGCAGACCAGTGGACAAGATAAAAAAACGCCGCCCCGAGCGAACTCGGTAAGCGGCTGAAAGAAAGATTTACAGTTACATTATAACAGATCGGAGGAGATTTGTCAAGAGATGAATGACAGTTTAGCGGAAAAAGAACGCCGCGCGGTAGCAAATCTTCGTGCGTTCGAGCCAAAAGACGGCAAGGGATATTATCTCTGCTACAGCGGCGGCAAGGACAGCGACTGTATACGCATACTTGCCGATCTCGCGGGCGTTAAGCACGATATAGTACATAATCTGACAACGGTTGACGCTCCTGAGACGGTCTATTATGTGAGGTCTAAACCTAACATTATAATCGACAAGCCAGAAAAGACTATGTGGCAGCTTATTCGCGAAAGGTTAATGCCGCCAACCCGTCTTGTACGTTATTGCTGTGAGGAGCTTAAGGAGCGTGGCGGCGCTGGTCGTATAAAGGTTACAGGCGTTCGTAAGCTTGAAAGCAAAAACCGGTCAGAAAATTCCGATCTTCTTAAAATAGTCGGAAAGCCGAAAACCACCCGGAAAGCTGCCGAGGAAGCGGGCGCAGATTATCGTGTTACAAAGCAAGGCGGTCTTGTAATGAATATGGATAATGACCCGGCACGGCGGCTTGTCGAGCATTGTTACCGTACAACCAAAGTTATGGTTAATCCGATTGTTGACTGGACAGATGATGATGTTTGGGAGTTTCTTCATCATTATGGCTGTCAAGCTAATCCGCTGTATCAATGCGGTGAAAACCGTATCGGTTGTATCGGCTGCCCTATGCAGGGCTTCAAGGGAATGAAAGCCGACTTCGCGAAATATCCCATATACCGCTTGAATTACGTCAAAGCCTTTGACCGCATGCTTGACGAACGTAAACGGCGCAATTTACCGACAAGCTGGGAAACGGGCGAGGACGTTATGCGCTGGTGGGTCGGTGACGATCCCAGACAAATTACTTTGGAGGATATGCAATGAAAAAATGCAGAAAATGCCGCCGAAAAGCGGACTACATAGGTTTTGGACTGCGCTACTGTGCGCGGTGCTACGCTAGGATTTACGGTTGGTGGGGGGATTGACTATGACAAGACACTATTTCGACGATCTCGATGGCACACTCGATGAGATCGACCCGGAGGAGGAGCTTCGCGAAGAGGAGGCTCGCGCCGAAGCCGAGGAGGATGATTACCGCGCGCAGTGCGAGCGCGAGTACTACGACGCGAAGTTCGGGAGGTAAGGACCGTGATAAAACCGCAGATGAAGATCCCGCCGGCAACACCCGGCGAGGTCACGGAAAAATACACATTGGCAGTCAATCTGAACTGTAAGATCAAGGCTGCCGCTCAGCTTGCACAACAGTCGCTGTATGAGATGTGTATCGGCTTCAAGGAAATGCGCGACGACAAACTGTATAAGGAATTAGGCTACTCGGATTTCGGTGATTATTGCGAACAGGAAACGGGATTTAAGCGCCGTCAAGTTTACAATTACATAGCAATTGTCGAAAGATTACCCAAGGATTTTGTGCAATCGATTGCACAAATCGGAATGACAAAAATGATGTTTTTGACAAGCCTGTCGGAATC
>JAIEDJ010000017.1 GCA_029068025.1 Oscillospiraceae bacterium
ACGCGATGGAGAAATTTCAAAAAGCAGTGCCGCTGGGCATAGCGCAGCGCGAAGCGCGTAGCGGAGCCGAGTGGGGCTGGCTAGGGCGGCGCGAAGCGCCGCACGGTTTTGAAATTTCTTTTAAATAAACAGCCCCTCGTCAATATTGCAAAACCAGCCAAGATCAACGTTTAAGAGGTTTTTCTACAAACTGACGGCTGCCTGCGGGCAGCCGTTTGTTTTTATTGTTCACAGCATAATGCACAAATGTTTTTTCTTGAAATGTGCGATAATGTACAAAATATCAAATTTAAAAAAATCCTTGAAAAAAGGCAGAATTTGTGTTATACTGTTATTTGGAAAACTATATCTTGGCTTTGCAGGATATTTTGAAAGGAGAACTTCTAATGTATAATGATCTTGTTGACACTATCGGCTATCTCGGCGGTTTCGATAAGGAAGTAGCCGACGCTATGGGGCTGGAACTTGCCCGTCAGAAGCGCAATCTTGAGCTTATCGCAAGCGAAAACATCGTTTCCCCCGCTGTTATGGCGGCTATGGGCAGTGTGCTCACCAACAAGTACGCAGAGGGCTATCCCGGAAAGCGTTACTACGGCGGCTGCGAGGACGTTGATATCGTTGAGAATATTGCCATTGAGCGCGCAAAGAAGCTGTTTAACGCAGAATTCGCCAATGTTCAGGCACACTCGGGCGCACAGGCGAATACCGCTGTTTATGTGGCTCTGCTTCAGCCCGGCGATACCGTTATGGGAATGAGCCTGGCTCACGGCGGTCATCTTACTCACGGTTCTCCCGTAAATATTTCCGGAAAATACTTTAATTTCGTTCCTTACGGCACAAATGACGACGGTTTTATCGATTACGAGGAACTGTATAAGCAGGCTAACAAGTGCAAGCCCAAGCTCATTGTTGCGGGTGCCTCCGCTTATCCGAGAGCTATCGACTTTGTTAAGCTTTCTGCTATTGCGAGAGCAGTCGGCGCTTACCTTATGGTTGATATGGCGCATATCGCGGGTCTTGTGGCTTCCGGTCAGCACCAGAGCCCCATGCCGTATGCGGATATCGTTACGACTACGACTCACAAGACGCTCCGCGGCCCGCGCGGCGGTCTTATCCTCACAAACAACGAGTATCTCGCGAAGAAGATCAACTCCGCTATTTTCCCCGGAACACAGGGCGGTCCGCTCATGCACGTTATCGCGGCGAAGGCTGTCTGCTTCGGCGAGGCGCTCAAGCCTGAGTTCAAGGCATACGGTGAACAGATCGTAAAGAATGCAAAGGTTCTCGCAGACACTCTGCTTGAAAAGGGCTTCAACCTTGTTTCCGGCGGCACGGATAACCACCTCATGCTGGTGGATCTCCGTCCGTTCAACATCACGGGCAAGGAGCTTGAAACTCACCTTGACGAGGTTTACATCACAGTTAATAAGAACGCTATCCCGAATGACCCGCAGAAGCCCGCGTTCACAAGCGGCGTTCGTATCGGTACTCCGGCTGTTACAACGCGCGGCTTGAAGGAAGACGATATGAAGATCATCGGCGAGTGCATTTACCTCACCGCCAAGGACTTCGAGAACAGTGCGGAGAAGGTTCGCGGAATGGTAACGGAGCTTACAAAGAAGTATCCGCTTTATGAATAATCAAGCGAGGCAGGGGAGCCGATGAGCGTTTTCGGAGGAAACGCGAATTGGCTCCGCGAGGGGAGATTTCGGAGCGACAGCGGAGAAAACTCCCCGACTGCCGAGCGTTTTGGATAGGATAATTATGAAATATACAAGAGAAACAATACAAAACCGCTTCAACAACGGCAAGAAGCTGAAATTCATCTTCTTCTGGCGGCATATTCCCGCTGCCGAGGGAAGCGTTGACAAGGCTTGCTTCAGTCAATGGTGGGACTGCAAATTTACTGTTGACGGCGTGGAGTATCATACCGCCGAGCAGTATATGATGGCTCAAAAGGCGGTGCTGTTCGGAGACGAGAAGATCCGCGCGGAGATTATGGCAGCCGGACACCCGAAGCAATTCAAGGATCTTGGACGTAAGATCGCGCACTTCGATCAAAAGGTATGGGATGAAAATTGCCGTGAGATAGTCATAAAGGGCAATGTTGCGAAATTCTCGCAGAATCCCGGGCTTCGGGAGTTTCTGCTGAACACAAACACTAGGGTTCTCGTTGAAGCAAGCCCTATGGACAAGATCTGGGGGATCGGTATGGCGGAAGACGAGCCGAAAGTTGATAACCCCAATCTCTGGAAAGGCAAAAACTTCCTCGGCTGCTGTCTGATGG
>JAIEDJ010000171.1 GCA_029068025.1 Oscillospiraceae bacterium
CGCCGTATGCGGCGCGGGTCTTCTGATACTGACGACTATCGTTGACGAGATACGCGAATTTAAAAAAAAGAGATCAAAGCCCTCCGAGAACGGCGGCAGCGATGGAAAGGCTTGAGTTTTCGGCGGTCGGAGGCGGTCGGCTCGACAAGATGATCTCCGAGAATACCGAGCTGTCGCGCAGCGCGGCGGTGCGGCTTATCGAGCAGGGTCTTGTTATGGTCGGGGGAAGGCAGGCTGTCAAGAAGGATTCCCCGAAGGACGGTGAGCTTGTCGTTATCGAGCTGCCGGAGCCGAGAGTCTGCGATATTCTGCCAGAGGATATCCCGTTGGATATCGTGTTTGAGGACGAGGATATACTTGTTGTCAACAAGCCGAAGGGTATGGTCGTTCATCCGGCGGCGGGACACTATTCCGGGACACTTGTCAACGCGCTGATGTTTCACTGCGGGGACAGGCTGTCGGGGATAAACGGCGAGATCCGTCCCGGGATCGTTCACCGTATCGACAAGGACACTAGCGGGCTGCTGATGGTCGCGAAGAACGATCTTGCGCATCTGGCGCTTTCGGAGCAGATCAAGGAGCACTCGTTCACACGCGAATATCAGGCGGTCGTGTGCGGCTGCGTCAAGAACGGCGGCACGGTGGACGCGCCGATAGGGCGGCACAAGCTTGACAGAAAAAAGATGTGCGTTACGAACGAAAATTCGCGCGAGGCGGTCACGCATTACTCGGTGATACGCAATTTTGCGGGTTATACTCATCTGGCGGTTCGGCTGGAGACAGGGCGTACCCATCAGATACGCGTTCATATGTCGTATATCGGTCACGCGGTCGCGGGGGACGAGGTTTACGGCAATGGGAAACCTAAATGGCTGTGCGGTCAGTGCTTACACGCGAAGAAGATCGGGTTTGTTCACCCGAGGTCGGGGGAATATGTCGAGTTCGATTCCGATCTGCCGGATTATTTTGTGAAGTTCCTTAAAAGTATAGAGTGAGGCCGTGGAGACCAATGAGCGCAGCGGAGAAAAATTGCCCGACTGCCGAACGTTTTTTTGATCAAGTGAGGTAATTTAAAATGATAAGCGTACCTCATAATCCCGAAATAAAGATCGGAAAAAAGGAAACCTCTGTGGAACTGCTTGGACTAAGCCCGGAGAAGGTAACACATCTTGCTGTTTACAGCAGCAACAAAAATGCCGATCTTGGTTTATTGAAGGATTATCCGAATGTTGAGACGCTGTTTCTTAACGGAGATTTTGCGAATGTTGATGATATTTCATCGCTGAGATCGCTGAGAGGGCTTACCGTTCGGCTGAATCGCGATATTTCTCTCAACAATTTGTATATTCCGGGATTGAAAAGTCTTTCCGTATACGACAAGTTATACGACGGCATTGAGGGGCTGTTCACAGACGGCTTGGAGTATCTGGAGCTTATGGAAATTCGTAAGCTGTCGGATCTTTCGTTTATTGAAGGGCTTGGCGGGCTGCGGAAGTTGTATCTGATGTCACTTCCTGCCGTGGAGAAGCTGCCTGACTTCGGAAAAATGCCGAATCTGTACGGGCTTAAGATCTACGAGCTGCACAAGCTGAACGATATTGAGAGCTTGACACGCTCCGAGGTGCGGTTTCTTGCGATGTCGCTGGCGGCGGACAAACTGAGCGGCACGAAGATCGCGGAGGTCTTGCTGAATATGCAGCGGCTGGAGCGTGCTTCCATGACGCTTGACAGAAGCGGCAGCCGCTGCAGTGTTTTGGAAAATCGCTTGAAAAAAGCCGGGAATTCCGATATTTGCAGTTACTTTGATATGAGCGAGTGGCTGAGGCTATAGACAGCGCCGCTTATTAAATTTGGAGCGGAGGTTTGGGAATGGATTTCGGAAAAGTGATTTTTATGACCGACCTCGATGGTACGCTGCTCACAGATGACAAGCGTATTCTTGATAAGGATATGGATGCCATCGAACGCTTCCGCAGAGGCGGCGGTATGTTTACGGCGGCAACCGGGCGCGGGTACGCTATGGCGCGGCGCGTGGCGGTGGAGCAGCTGGAGCTGGATAAGCATAATATGCCCGCGGTGCTGTTCAACGGCGCGGGGGTATATGATTTCAACAGGGATAAGTTCCTGTGGCGGTGCGAGGTCGGAGGGTTTGCGCGCGATTATATCCGTGAGATAACGGAGAGGTTCGGCAAAAAATACGACATCGGGCTGCTGGGGCTGGAGGTGCTGTGCGAGCATGAGGTTTATGTTCCGCTGGTGAACGAGACCGAGCGGATGCACCTTGATATGGAGAGCGTCAGTCCTAAGTTTGTGCTGACCGATGAAATACCCGAGGGCGGGTGGCTGAAATTTCTGTTCGCCGCCGAACCCGATATTCTGGACGAGGTGGAGCGCATAGCGCGCTGCGGAGATTTTCCGGATGTGCAGTGGGTGCGCAGTCAGCCGATCTTTTTTGAAGGTCTGCCGAAGGGCGTGGACAAGTCGCGCGGATTCGCGGAGCTGATAAAGCTGCTCGGCGCGGAGGATCGTTTTTCCGTTGCGGCGGGGGATTATCTCAACGATGAAGCGATGATAGTCAATGCCGATCTCGGCGCGTCGGTGGGCAACGCTCATCCCGATGTAAGAGCCGCTGCGGATATTGTTGTATGCGACAACAACAGCGGTGCGATCTCCGAGATCATTGATTATATTGAAAGGCTGTAATATGGGACTTTTTAACAACTTATTCGGAAGTATGGATGCGGCGGCAAAGGCGGTCAGGGAAAAGGCAGCCGCAGATGCGTCGCCCGATACCCCGATGCCGTTCGGGTTTAAGACTAGCTGGCTGTGTATCAAAGAGGATTCTCCGGAGACGGTCATCAAAAAGCTGGGGCTTAAGGATCCGATAGTCAGCGGGTGGAAGTTTGCCTTTGAACACTGCGATCACGGAATGTTCGTGTCTCCTGTGCTGGACGGGTTTGTGCTCGTCGTCGGGTGGGGGACGGATATAATCACCGAGGATCCCGCACGGCTGGACGAAGTGGGAGCAATGTTCCCTGAGGTGCAGTATTTTGCTTCTCACCGCGTCGTCGACTATGCGGCGTGGGTGAAGTATGAGAACGGCGTTAAGATCCGTGCTTACGGCTATTGCGGCGATATGGGAGTTCTTGTAAACGAGGGTGATCCTACCGGCGAGGAGACCGAGCTCGGGTTTGTGAATTTTCTTCCCGACAATGAAGCGGATTGGGACAAATATGATACTCCCGACGAGGATACGGTCGTTATGATCGCGGCAGCGTGGGGGATCGATACGCTTAAAATGGATAAGTATCCCGCTTCTACGGGATTTTACTGCAAATATTGAGTTTGACGGGACAAACTTGGATCAACGCATGATAGTGCAGTGAATTCCGAATAGGTCGAAAAAATTTTAACAAATAAAAAAAATTTTTTCGATCGGTTCTCAATTGGCGGCTAAGCGGAACGTAGCGCGAAGCGCGCAGTGCAGCGTGCCGTCAATTGAGAAATTTGGAATTCTTTAAAATAAGGAGGATTTTTATGGATGAGAAGCTTGTGCGGCAGCTTGAAATTGCCGCCACTAAAGTCAGGATCGGTATTATTGAAGGGGTTCACTCGGCAAAGGCGGGACACCCCGGCGGGTCGCTGTCTTCGGCGGATCTGCTGACATATCTGTATATGCACCGTCTGAACGTCGATCCGAGCGATCCGAAGATGGAAAGCCGCGACAGAATGGTTCTCTCGAAGGGTCATTCCGCGCCTGCGCTGTACGCGGCGCTGGCTCTGCGCGGTTTTTTCCCGATGGAGGAGATGAAGACGCTCCGCAAGATAGATTCACGTATGCAGGGACACCCCGACAGTCTGAAGGTTCCCGGTGTGGACGCAAGCACCGGGTCGCTCGGTCAAGGTATTTCCGTAGCGTGCGGTATGGCGCTGTCCGGTAAGATATCCTGTGAGTCCTATAAGGTCTACGCGATACTCGGCGACGGCGAGCTGGACGAGGGCATGGTATGGGAGGCGGCGATGTTCGCGTCTCACTATAAGCTCGACAATCTCGTGGCGGTCGTTGACAACAATGATATGCAGATCGACGGCAGGATTGGAGACGTTATGAGCCCGTACCCGATAACCGACAAGTTCGAGGCGTTCGGCTGGCACGTTATCACGATAAACGGACACGATTTCTCCGAGATGGAGAAGGCGTTTGACGAGGCCGAGAGGACTGTGCTCAAGCCCACCGTTATCATTATGCGCACTACCAAGGGCAAGGGCGTTTCCTATATGGAGAACGTGCTTGACTGGCACGGAAAGGCTCCCAACGACGAAGAATACGAAATCGCTATGAACGACCTCAACAAGCGGCTTGCTGAGCTTGGGGCATAATGGAGGAGTGAATATTATGGCTAACAGAGCAACGCGCGAGGGTTACGGCGAGGGGCTGTGCGCGCTCGCGGAGGTTCGTCCCGATCTGATCGTGTTGGACGCGGATCTTTCGGCGGCGACAAAGACCTCTATCTTTAAGAAGTCTTTTCCGGATATGCACTATAACTGCGGTATCGCCGAGCAGAATATGATGGGCGTGGCTGCGGGCATTGCGTCTACGGGAAAGCTGGTTTTCGCAAGCTCCTTTGCTATGTTTGCGGCGGGCAGAGCGTTTGAGATAATCAGAAATTCGATCGCTTATCCTAATCTGAACGTCAAGATCGGCGCTACTCACGCGGGCATTTCGGTCGGCGAGGACGGGGCTACCCATCAGTGCAACGAGGATATCGCGCTTATGCGGGCGCTTCCGAATATGACGATAATCAATCCCGCCGATTATACCGAGGCTAAGGCGGCGGTGCTGGCTATGGCGAAGTATGAGGGTCCGACTTATCTGAGATTCGGGCGGCTTGCCGTGCCGATCTTCAATGACGAGGCGACTTATAAGTTTGAGGTCGGCAAGGGGATCACAGTCAAGGACGGCAAGGATATTACTATTATTGCAACGGGTCTTATGGTTGCTGAGGCTATGGAGGCCGGAAAGGCTCTCGCGGAGCAGGGTATCGACGCGCGTATCATCAATATGCACACGATAAAGCCTATCGACGAAGACATAATCGTTAAGGCGGCGAAGGAGACGGGAAAGATCGTCACTGTGGAGGAGCACAGCGTTATCGGCGGACTTGGGTCGGCGGTCTGCGATGTGGTTCTTGAGAATTTCCCCGTGCCCGTTATCAAGATCGGTATCGGGGACGCGTTCAGCCACAGCGGCGCGGCTAAGGAGCTGCTTAAGGAATACGGTCTGACCGCGGACAATATCGTCAAGACGGTCAAGGGAGTTCTCGGAAAGTGAGAGAGTGGACGTGGCAGGAGGGCAGCGTTCTTTATAACAGATCTCCGTATGTGCCGCCGAGGGAAATTTTTCAGGCAGTGTGCGATGAGCTGGGGAGATACTATTCGGAAAAGGGCGCTAAGTATACGAAGTCGAACCGTAAGATCAAGATAAAGTTTGAAAAAGTGCTTTGTGAGTTCGGGCTGTGGTCGTCGCACAGCAATACGGCAGGCGAGTGGGTCAATCTTGAGATCGTGACGAGCGTTTATGCAGTTGACAAAACCGATATGGAGAAAAAAGGTCTGCTGTATCTGAATATTCGCCCGGAAAATTTCAATGTCTACGGGATCGACAGCGAGTTGTTTTTCAAGATCGTTGATTATATCGACGGTAAGCTGGAGCTTGTCAAGTCGTTTGAAACTGCTGATGGTATCCGTGTGCTTTGCGGTGAAAAAGAGTTTGTCGATCGTAATCCCAACAATCGTATTTACTTTGAGAGATTATGAGAATATAAAAAACGCGGGAGCCTTATGCGCTTCCGCGTTTTTATCTTATCGGCAGTTATCGCCGCGTGCCCAGCTTGGATCCATAGTGATCTCCGCGAGATTTTCCGGGATATATCCGAACAGTTTCTTTATTGCTCCGTCGATCTTGGCGTACTCGGCTTCGGCAAGCGCGGCTTCCTCATCGGTGGAAATTCCGTTCTCCGGAGATCTACCCGCGAGAATGAACATCACCGTATCACCGATCCTGTAGATCCGCGTTCCGTTGACCTTTAATACAT
>JAIEDJ010000172.1 GCA_029068025.1 Oscillospiraceae bacterium
CTGTCCCACACTATCAGCGTTAGGCTTCCTATTGAAATGCCCTGCCTTTTTCTAAGCCACTTTAACCCGTTGTGCATTTTCTGTGAGAATTCGTACCCTATCGAAACAGCCTGCTCCTTATTCAGAAAACGTCCGCGAAACGAATAACCGGCTTCGTCATTGGCGGAAAACAGCTTACCCTTGTCGCCCTCGTTCAGGACCTTTGACGGGTGCTTATATGTGCAATACGTCTCTTCACCGGTGGCATAACAAAGCGCTTTTTCGGTCTGAACGGATCTGTTGTAATCAATAAATTTATCGTACAATGATCTATCAAGCCACGTTTTTTCCACAGCTGAACCGCTCACAATAAATCTGACAAAACAAGCGCTTTGATCTATCTTCTGAACCTTATCTGAGGTCAATTTGCTTTGATCGTCGGTTTTCAGGACTCTGGCTCTGACCAGATCTTCGACAAGCGTACCTTTTGAAAGGTAATCGTACAGCGCGTCTACAGACGGATGAGAATAACCGGAATTTTTCCATTCTTCAAGTTGCTTAATGTATGCTTCAAACTTCTTGCCATTGCTTTTATCGGCACTGCAATATTTACCGTAATCACCTGCTGTATAAGCCAAATAGTCCGCATAAGGATGAGGACAAATTCCGCTTGAACGCGCTCCGGAATCTTCCGTTACCGGAATGACCGTTACGGCAGACGCTTCATCGGTGATCTGTACCGCGCCGAGAAAATTTCCGCTGCTGTCGATAGTGACTTCCAGCTGAGCCTTTGCGGTGGAATGTGAGACCGGCAGCAGAGGCTCCCGTTCCGAAGTAAGCGTTAAAGCCTTATCGTATACGGCGTAAAGCTCGTTTGCCCAGCTCAATTCTCGTCACCTCCGGAAAATTCGTTAAGTCCGGAAAAGTTTTCAAGATCCTTTCCGAATTTTTTGATCTCCATATCGCGGATATGCCGCTTCATTTCCGGCGGAATATCCTCGGGCTGGACGAACTCAATTATGCCGTTTTTCATAACCGGATTCCAAAGACGCAGCGTCATCTTGCCCTTATCCTCTGGAAGCTCTGCCTCATCGGCGTATGTAATTCCGTGATAGCAGACACCGAAAGAGATATCACCTTTATCATCGTAATATCCCTCGCCTTCGCCGAAAACGCAAGGCTTCACATACGCGAAACACTCCGAGCAGCCGAGTACAGGCGTTCTTCGTCCGCCGCGTTCGACCATACGCCGAGCCAAGTTGTGATGTTTGTTCTCTATTCGATCTGCGGCAAGCTCGGGGCGGTTGTCATTCCACTCAAAATATGCGCGTACCTGATACCGGACGTCGCACAAATAAGTGTAATAAGCAAGGTCGTTTCCGCCGCCGTATTTAAGCGGACGTATACCCTTTCGGCAAGTGCAGATCTCATTCATAACGCGGCATTTTTCAATGTGCCAGACAATCGTTGGTTTAGCGTAGACGGCTTTTATGATACCTTTTAACGCCTCATACGTGGGAATACTGTACGTCGAATGCTCTCCGCCTGCACGCGTAAGGATATCCGAAAACAGCGCATAATCTCCGTAGACCTCAAAATCAACATAGTTTTTGTGCTTGGGTTTGCTCATTTATCACTCCTCCTTATACTGTTTTTTACTTTTTCGAAAAAGTCGGGAAAAAGATTTCACCATATTTATTATATAACGATCTTTGCGCGTTGTCAAATGAACTGTTCCAAATTTGATACAGTTATATTGTATTTTGTGGTTTCAAGGCAAAATTTCTAAAACAAAACATTGAAATCATTTTTCATATTTTCATTATATCACAAGAAAACTCATTTGTCAAGCATTTTTTAAAAAATTTGCCGCACGACAAAAATCGCGCGGCATATACATTTCACTAAAACAAAACATTTTTTCAATCCACACATTCCCTGAAAAGAATGTGACACTTTATATTATAATGTTTTTTGGAGGAAATGTCAAGTATCAATATATCAAATCATCCAAAGAGGTGTTTTTTTCCATGAGACCTATGCCATTGCAGTCATACGCTTCGGAAATGAGCGCCCATACTCCGTGCTTGGTCATATAAAGGGTTTTGTTTTCGAGGAGTTTGTTTATTTGATTTGAATAAAGCGAGATAGTAAATTTTTGCGATTTTCTCAATATATCGGCAACATTGGTCTTCGGGATCTCCGAATTCAGATCGGCAATGATCTTTTTCGCTTCCTTATTGTACGGAACCAGAACGGCTTCGGTATTATTTTCTATAACATTGAATTTTTCTCCGACTGTTTTAAGAAGTTGTGTTCCTATACGTTCCGGAATCTTGAGCTTGTCTGCGGTTTTGTTCCTTTGAATATTTGCGCAAAGTATATCAACCAGCGTTGTTTTGCCGTCGTCAAGCTTAACATTAAACGATAGTTCTTTCTCTTGATCGTGATAAAACTTTTTAAAAAAAACATCCATAGCGTCCGCGTCCAAGTAATCTGAGTATTTATTGCTGTAAATGACCGAAAGTGCGGCGTTTTGGCGCTGTTCGATCTCGTGTAAATTTTTCAGTTTTTCATCCAAGATATTTATCATATATGCCGAGCAAAGCGGATCTTTTCCGTTTCGATTACAGCGTCCGGCAGCCTGAGCAGCGTTGTCAAGACCCGCCAGAGAACGCACCACACACTTGAACGAGATATCCACTCCGGCTTCAATCAGCTGTGTTGTAACGCAGATTAGTCGGCATATCATCTTCAAGTTTTTTCTTAATATTATTTATAGCGTCACGACGATGCTGAGGACACATTCCGGTACTTAAATGGATAATTTCCGCGCCGGTATTTTGATATTTTTCGCAAAGAAGACTGTAGATCGCTGCGGCAGATTTTTTGGTATTAACAACGACGAGTATGTTTCCGTTTTCATCAAATTTCTCAGCGCAAAAATCAACTGCTTCCTCATAAGTATACTGCTCAACGCGACACGCGGAGATAAGTTCAGTTCTGTGGAAATGAATAAGATCCTCTTTAAAATCAGGATTCATCTCGGAAATCTCATCGAGTTCTATCGGATATTCAGTGTTGTCAAAGCACGGCTGAGTAGCGGTACACAATACAACCACTGTGCCGCAGATCCTCGAGATAAAATTCATGGCAAGGTTAAATAAATTAACGCACTTTATGGGAATAGCTTGAACCTCGTCAATTATAATCACTGAATTTGCAAGCCTGTGAAAACGGCGGACAGACGCGGTCTTGTTTGAAAATATAGAATTCAAAAACTGCACCAAAGTCGTGGATATCACGGGGCTGTCCCACTTATCGGTTCGCAGCTCGTATTCGTTCAGTTCTTCACTGTTATCAATGGTTTGTGCAAAATCGGAATAATGCTCCAATAAATTATCTTCTCCAACGATCTCCTTAATAACATCGCTGTTCTGCTCGAGGATCGACATAAACGGCGCGACATAGAAGATCCTCTCCTTTCCGAAACGCTTGCAGTACTCCACAGCAAAACGCAATGAGGAC
>JAIEDJ010000173.1 GCA_029068025.1 Oscillospiraceae bacterium
TGATCGCTGTGTCTGCTTTTGAAAACCGCGATCATATCCCGCTTGTTTTCCGGCTCGGAGGTCTGCTTTGCAACATAACTCTCGACTTTTGAAAGATCAAGTCCTTCAAAGATCGACAGTGTAAGCTCTTCTTCGGATATGGGCTGCATATGGGAATATCCGTCTCCGAGCGCTTCGGCAACTGCGGCTTCTATTTGTTCGGGTGAGATATTTTTTTGTGCGGCAGACGACATCAAATATGTGTTTTGCTGTGCGTTAAACGCTTTTGGACCGTTTAAAAACGGGCAGGCTGCAAATGATGCCAAAAGTGCAGCGGCTGCGGAAATTGTGATCAGGTTTTTCATATTCATTACCTCTTTTGTTAAGGCAACACCGCACAAAGATTGTGCGCTGATTGCGCCGTCAGAAATTTCGTCAGATTGCCCAAAACGACGCAGTAATACTGACGTATTTCGAGGAGTTTTGGGCAAAAATGACGGAATTTATGCAAGCAAGCAGCGTGCAAAGCCGTAAGGCGGTCTTTGCGCGGTGCTGCCTTAAGATATTTCGGGGAATATATTCGCGCGATTTTTTTCCCTTTCATTATTATAACGATCCGGCAAAAGAAAATGTCGGAAATTTTTGCGAGCTTCCGGCATTTCCTTTTTCTATTTGATCAGGCTGTAAAGGTCTATGATATTGTTCGCGGCTTCCGTATGCGAATAAGTGCCGTGATCGGAGGTTTTGATATCCGCGGAATTGCTGTCCGCTTCACGATCCTTGCAGCTCAGAATATACCGCGTTTTTCCGTTATTCCATTCGAGCTTTAAATATGTTTCGTTTGAAATATCCGTTACGGCAGTCAGCACTGCGTTATTATTTTCCCTGATCAGTTCCGATAAAACCGCTGTGCCGTTTATTCCCGAGAAGTCGCCGTTTTGTTTGGACGCGCGGAGTGTGTAATCAATATCATTATACACAAACGTAATATCCGCGATATCATCATCTACTATCCTGTATTGAACGTTTTTTGCTCCTTCGGGCGCGTCAACGGTGATCTTGAGTTCTTCCGTGAACGCGGCGGCGGATCCCACAAGCCGAACGGGGCTGTCCGGTTTTAACGGCTCCGATACTGCCGGCGTTTCATTAAGCGCGGTGATGGTCTTTACTCCGACAGCCGTGATCACTGCCGCGGCAAGACACGCCGCAAGCGGGGCTGTCCATTTTGCGAAATTGATGGCGGGCTTTTGATTTGCGGCGATGGATTTGCGTTTTATATTTGCAAGCATACGTTCTTTGGCGCCGTCGGCGGGGATTATCTCGTCAAGCGCCGAGAGTACTGCTTCGCGGTAATTATTTTCGGTCATATGTATCTCCTTCCAGAGCTTTTTTCAGAAGCCCGCGTGCATCGCGGAGCTGATTTCTTATTGTTGAATGAGGGCGCTTCAGTATTTTAGCTATCTCGTCCGTTTGATAACCGTCATAGTAGTACAGCCAAACTACTTCTTTGTATTTAACGGGCAGATCAAGCACCGCTTCGAGAACTTCGCTGTGATCGGCCTGATCTTCCGCTGCGGGTTCGGGAATTTCATTAAGATAGTCGACAGTTTTTCTGCCGGCGCTTTTGAGCTTGTCCTTGCAGCGGTTCCCGGCTGTGACAGCGAGCCATTTTCGTTCGTGAAGCTCGTTTGTAAATGTAAAATTTCCGTTCAGAACCTTAACAAATACATCCTCGGCGCAGTCCTCGGCATCTGCGGCGTTTTTCATATATGTGAAGCATATGCGGTATACGTATTTCCAATTGCGTTCATAGAAATCTTCAAAATTATCTGACATATTTCCTCACCCCTTAGATATAACGAATTAAAATGCCTGATTGTCGCCGATGATCCGAAAAAATTTTTTGGGCATTGTGACATTTTGCCTGTCCGGATTGTCTTATAAGTGAAAAACGTTTTTCATATGGAGGTTGATAACCTGTGAGCCAATTGAGCAATATCAAGCTGGAGCAATATATTCGACTTTATCATGGCACTGTCTATCGCTTGGCGCTTGGTTATGTTAAGAACACCGCAGAGGCGGAGGATATATGTCAGGAAGCGTTTGTCAGGCTGCTGGACTATGACGGCGTTTTTGACGCGCCCGAAAACTGCAAGGCATGGCTTATCCGCGTGACGGTGAACCTCTCTAAAAATTATTTTAAATCGAGCCGTTTCAGGCAAAACACCGAGCTTTGCGACGACGTTCGGGAAAGGATCCCGGACGAGTATACGGAGCTTTATGACGCGGTGACGGCGCTGCCGATAAAATACCGTTCCATCGTTCATTTGTACTACTATGAAGGGTACTCTGTAAAGGAAATAGCGGATATTCTGAAGATATCGGTCACAGCTGCCACAACACGGCTGTCAAGAGCCAGAGAGCGGCTCAGGGAAGATCTCTTGGGGGAGGAGTTATCATGAAAAACAATTATAAGTCTATGTTCGATGACCTTGCCCCTGTGATGGGTGATGAGGAACTGCTGAAAGCGGTTCTGGACAGAAAGGCGGAAAAAAATATGGGTACAAGAAAGTTTTCTAAAAATATTTTCATTCCGGTAATTGCGGCGGCTGTGCTGGGCGCGACCGCGGTAGGCGCCAGCGCGGCTTATCAATGGAACCATGCGCAGGCGGTGCAGAAGGTCTTTGAGAATGAGGGAAACGTGGATGCCGAATTCCCGAAATATGATCTTAACAAGCTTGGCGGCAAGGAACTGAACGACGTAATTCAGTGCGACGGGTTCACTATCAAGACGCTTGGCATCGCGGCGGACGATCATACGGCGTATATGTTCTATGATATTGTTTTTGACGAGGGAACCGATTTATCTCTCAGCGAGAATGAAAAGTGGATCTGCACATTTTATCCGCATCTTGAATTGGAATGGATAAAGGACTATTGGGGTCTTAATCTTGAAAACAGAGATGAGCTGCCTTCACCCCATATGAGCGGTCACAGCGAATCGTTCGGAGTTGACGGGAACGTCCTGCATATGTACAGCGTATTTTCTCTTTCGGGAATCACACTTCCCGGCAAAACTCTCAACTTTGAATTTTCATCGCTGAGACGCTACAACACTGTAACAAAGGAAAGCCGCGGAGATTTTTCCGTAGTTGATAACAGCTTGGCTGTTGAGGTTGACTTTGTTACCACCGAGTCGGTCGTTGTAAAGCCCGATACGCGTGTGACGCTTCCGAGCGGCGAAACGGGTATGTTTAAACTGATCGAGGTAACTCCGTTCACACTTGTTACGGATATCGATTGGGATAACCCCGACAGCGGGATCAATAACGATGATATGGTCAGCACAAACGGCAAATTCAGCGTAGAACCCATCACGGACAGATTAATGACCTCTCTTAAAATTGAGTTCAAGGACGGAACAGTCAAGGATATTAACGCGTTTGCAGTGGATAACGGCAGCGCAGGCGGCGCGCTCAGACTTGCATGGGAATATCCTGTGGACGC
>JAIEDJ010000174.1 GCA_029068025.1 Oscillospiraceae bacterium
TGCCGGATCCGCCGGTTTACACAAGTGTCGGCGACGGTGAATGGGCGTTAAGCTCTCCGCATATTCGGAATTTTTGAAGGCTATGTTCGATTATCAAGCGAGCATTTGCCTTGAATTCAACCCCGAGGAATTTTATTTTATTACCCGTGATGAAAAGTTAAAAATCGAGAAGATATTCCCGAAGCTCGGCGGCTTTGATAACTGGCTTTATGACTGGAACATCACCGTTTACGGCGAAAACGGCGGACGGATCGCGCTTATGGAGCCGCCGGGAGACGATGATATTCAGATGAACATTGCCGCTAATAATCAAGAAGAATTTGAGAGAATGACTAAGCTGCTTGACGGAATAGGAGAACCGATTTGAAGAAGTACAAACTCGGCTATGATTGGCGCGGGCTTATCCTGTTTCTGTTAATAATGCTCCCGAATTTTATTTGGTTTGCCGTGCCTGCTCCAAACGATATTTTACGCGCCGAGTCGGTCACGGAAGCGATTGATCTTATCGGGTCAATATGCCAAGTGATAATGGTCGCCGCACTGTGCGTTCTTGTGAATAAAGCTCAGCCGAAATTCAAGCTCACACCGCTTATCATCGGCGTGATTATCTGTGTTGCCGGGTACCTTGCGGGCTGGATATTTTACTATTGCGGAACAGCAAACGCGGCTGTTGTTCTGGCGCTTACGGTGCCACCGTGCGCTGCGTTTTTGCTGTTCGCGATTGACAGGAAGAACTATATTGCGCTTATTCCGGCTGTTGGATTTACGATTTGCCATTTGATCTACGGAATAGCTAACTTTATCGTTTGATTGGAGGAAATTATGACTATCAGAAATATGCTCGAAAAGGAATATCCGCTTCTTGAGGAATTTTTGTACAACGCGATATTTATTCCCGAGGGCGTGGAAAAGCCGCCGCGTGATATTATCAAAAAACCGGAACTGCAAGTATACATAGAGGATTTCGGAAAGCATAAGGACGATCACTGCCTTGTTGCCGAACGCGACGGCAAAGTAGTCGGTGCTTGCTGGGTTCGGATAATGAACGACTACGGGCATATCGACGATGAAACGCCGTCCTTCGCGATCTCGGTTCTCGAGGAATACCGCGGCAAGGGAACAGGCACGCAGCTTATGCGGAAAATGCTGGAGCTGCTGAAAAGCGAGGGCTGTAAACGCGCTTCTCTTGCCGTTCAGAAAGCGAATTACGCCGTTCGTATGTACAAAAAGGTCGGGTTTGAGATCGTCGGTGAAAACGAACAAGAATATATTATGATGTGCTCTTTGCAATAATTACAGACGGAGGTCATAATGAAAAAAACAATAATGCTGCTTTGCATGATAGTGGTCCTTTTATTGACAGGCTGCAAAGCTCAGATAAACGAGGACAGCGCCGTGGAACTGTTCGATTGCACAGCGTTTCCGCTTGATAAGGGAATGACAAGAAAAGCTGTAACCGATCTTTATTTAAGGGAAACTGAGAAGGGCAAAACGGAGGGCTATACCCCTGTGATACTTGCACTTGACCGCAGAGTCCGTGAGATGGTGGAAATAAATATTTCCGATTTTGATACCCCCGAAAAATTCCGCGAAAGCGTGCTTTCCGACACCAAGGGCGGCAGAGAGCTTCTGGAGAAAAACTTTGAACAGCTCAAGGAGAATTACGGCGGCGATATGGAAGTATTTGCCGAGGATGATAAGTCGCTTGAATTGCTGATAATCGCCAAATCCCCGCGCGCACAAAACAAGCTGTGGTCTGCTGAGGAGTCGGAAGATATGCTGTTTGACGGCGAGGGAGTGTATCTGGTTCGCGTTCCCACCGCCAACCCGTGGGAAGTGACCGCGTGGCTGCCGTTCTGCGGCTGGAACGAATGTCCCGCCGTCGAAGATATGGTGAAGATCTGCCGCAGCTGGTATGAGGAATACGGCGCATTGCCCGCGTTTATCTCGGGCGATATAATGATGTTCTGGCTGGACAAGCCGATCACCGACAAGCAGACGGCGCGGGATATTTCTCATCAGCACGCCGTGTTTTGTCCCGACTATTTCCGGATAGCGGGATTGAATTCGCAGACCGCCGATATTATGACTTCAAATATATGGTCGTTCTGGTGGGATTGATTTTATATGGAATATACGATCTTCAAACACATAGCTGACTTGTCCGCTCCGAACAACGGAATGACAAAGGAACTTAATTTCATCAGCTGGAACAACAGAGAGCCTGTTTACGATATTCGCACGTGGAACGCCGATCATATCAAATTCGGAAAAGGCGTAACTCTCACTTACAATGAGATGAAAGCTCTGAAACAGGAGCTTCAAAACATAGATTTATTTTGAACTTGGAGGAAAAGAGAATGGCAAAAGCAATTAAAGTACCTACGGTATCGGAAATGGAAGAATACCTGAAATCATTCAAAGAAGACCCTATCCACAACCGCATTAACGACGCCGATCACGCACCCATGCACAAGCCTATGACCATGCGTATTTTCAAGGTGATAGAAGCGGACAATTTACCCGATGAAGTGAAGGTATCGGCATGGAGCTTCTGCAAGCAGCTGACCAAATTCTCACACGCGCCCGTATCGCCCGCCGATTACAAGCGCATGGAGAAGTACAAGGGCGAGACAGATATTATTGATATTTTGCTGAAAGCGTGTGACGGATATTTCCCCGACCCCGCGTTCAAGTACAATTTCGATACTATCGGTTTTTCGTATTCAATAGCGCTTATCTCGATCTCCGATCACAGACGCGCGGACTGTATCGCGCTGCTTGACCGCGTAACTCAGTATTACGTAAAGACCAAAGACGATTGGTATACCGTACTGCTCCGCAATATGCAGAAGCTCGAAAAGGAATACCCCGATCTCGCGCCGTTCAAAACGGCGCTGGAAACAATTTAAAAACACATATTCCGGAGGCTCTGTTTTATGGCAAGACGAGACAATTTACGCGAGCGCGCCGCCGCTCACATCAAGGAAATGGATTTCCGCTTCGGCGAAAAGATCAGATACTCTATTGAAAACTCGATAATATACGGCGGCAGCGGAAAAGCTCCGCAAAAGAGCACTGCTTCGGGAACTCCCGAAATGCTTGTGCTGAACGTTGATTCAACAGAAGCGGTGCTGCAATGTCCGGGCGCGGCGCTGCTGAATTTCGCGTCCTACAGACACGCGGGCGGCGGATTTATTACCGGAGCTTGGGCGCAGGAGGAAGCGATCTGCCACGATTCCACATTATATAATGTGCTGTGCAAATTTGAGAGTTTTTATGCGGAAAACGAAAAGACGCTCAACAATTCTCTGTACACCGACCGCGCGATATTCTCTCCGAAGATCGTGTTCGAGCGCGGCGGGAACAGCGCCGAGTGCGGCGTTATCACCTGCGCCGCTCCTAATTTCGGCGCCGCAAGGAACCGCGGCGTTACCGAGCGCGAGAACGAATCCGCGTTAAAGCAAAGAGTTGATTTTGTGATAAGCATAGCCGAGGAAAACGGCTGTGATACGGTAATTCTCGGCGCGTGGGGCTGCGGAGTTTTCGGACAGGATCCGAAGCTCGTTTCAAAGCTGTTCAAGGAGCGGCTGTCGGCAAGCACTCTCAGACGCGCCGTATTCGCGATACCCGGAAATAACAACAACTACACGAGCTTTAAGGAAACGTTCTCATGAAAATACTGCTGGTAAATTGCAGCCCCGTAAAGGACGGAGCGACCGCCGAGATAATCAAGACTGCGGCTTCATTTTTAAGCATCGGCGGCGAGGTAAAAACCATCTGCATTGACGATTATGATATCAAATACTGCAAGGGCTGCCGAAGCTGTCACCAAACCGCCGAGTGCGTTCAAAATGATGATGTTACGGCGGTTATTGAGGAATTCGACCGCGCGGATATCATAGTCTGCGTGTCTCCGTCCTATTGGGCGGACATTCCCGGGCAGTTCAAGGCGTTTGTCGACCGCTGTACGCCGTGGTGCAACACTCACGAGCCATACGCAAAGCTCAAAAGCGGAAAACGCGGTTACACTATCGCCCTGCGCACGGGATCGACCATGCGCGAGTGCAGCAGGATAATCGAAAGCATAGAGCATTTCTACGGACACCTCGAAATAACCCCGAGCGGAAGTCTCGGCTTGTGTTCAATTGAATACAAGGAAGCGGTCGCCGCGCGGACGGACGAGATCAAAGCGTTCTGCGATACGATACTGAACCCTTGTCCAAAGGAACAGCCGTTCTTTAAAGCAAAGCTTTTTTCGGAGCTTACCGCCGCCGAAATTTACGAGATACTGAAAGCGCGCTCCAAGGTGTTCCAATTTGAGCAGAATATCAGATATCTTGACGAGGACGATGTTGACTATAACAGTCTGCATTGCTTTTTTGAGGAAAACGGACAAGTCACGGCATACCTCCGCGCGTATCTTGACGGCGAAAATATCAAGCTCGGACGGGTGCTCACGATTCTTAAACGTTCGGCGGTCGGCGAAAACTCCGTTGGAGTTTCCGCCTCGCCGAGCACCGCTGCTCCCTCTTCGAGAGAGCAGCGGTGCTCACCCGCCTCACTTATACGCGGGCAGGGTCTGGGACGGCGGCTGATGGAGCTTAGCATTGAAGCCGCCCGAAAGCGTTTTGGTCAGCGTATGATCGTAATAGACGCGCAGAAGCACGCCGAGGGTTTTTACAAAAAACTCGGATTCGTCACGACCTCGGGGGAGTTTCTCGAAGAGGGCATAGTTCACGTTAAAATGGAACTTAGCGCTCATGAGATAAATTAAACTCCGAGAAAATTCAAAAACCCCTTGACAAATCCCGGAAAAGTGCTATAATTAAATAAGCGGTTAATTTTGTATTTCGCACTGTTGGCGCAAAATACAAAATTGTAACTGCCGCCATATATTGGGGGAGCTGTAAAAGGCTGAGAGGAAGTTTGGCTTCGACCCCGAAACCGCAAGGTTTGGAACCTGATTCGGATAATGCCGACGTAGGAAAATATACCGCGCTTTCACCGCGCTTCAACAAAACACCTGCTTGTTCATTATTTGAATATTCCACAAGGCGGTTTATGACCGCCTTTATTTTGCGGAATTTAAAGGAGAATGTGTAATGGACAAGAAAAAGATACTTACATTGGTTGAAGGCGCTGTAATGGTCGCGCTGGCGTTCGGGCTCAGCATGATAGCGATCATCAGACTGCCGTTTGACGGAACGGTCACACTGCTTTCAATGCTTCCCATCGTTGTATACAGCATACGCAACGGAATAAAGAGCGGGCTGCTCTGCTCCTTCGCCTACTCGCTCACGCAGCTTGCACAAGGCATATTTGTGGGCGGGATACTCGGCTGGGGACTTACTCCGATAATGCTGATCTCGTGTATATTTCTTGATTATGTCGGAGCGTTTACCGTTATCGGTCTCGCGGGGCTGTTCCGCCAAAAAGAAATGAAGGGCTGGATAGCCGGCACGGTATCGGTGATATTCGTGCGCTATGTGTTCCATGTGATCAGCGGCGCAGTGATCTTCGCGACCACGGGAAAGCTCTGGGAAGGGCTTGATATCAGTGACCCGTGGCTTTACAGCATGGCATACAACGGCTGCTTTATGCTCCCCGAATTGGTACTCACCACGATAGGCGCAGTCTTGCTGTTCAAGACCGGCGCAATCAAGATGATACTCAAAAAGCAAGCGGCTGTGTGAGGGGGATAAGTCATGAGAAATTACAAAACGCAAATGGAAGCCGCCAGGCGCGGCATTATCACCCCCGAGATGAAAACAGTCGCCGATAAGGAATTCACCGCCCCCGAGACGATCCGCGCAAGGGTCGCCGACGGCAGCGTATGTATTCCGGCGAACATCAACCACACCGCGCTTTCCGCCGAGGGTATCGGCAGCGGTCTGCGGACTAAGATCAACGTAAATCTCGGCATTTCCGGCGACGCAAAAGACTACGACCTTGAAATGCAAAAAGTCGATATGTCGATAAAATTCGGCGCGGAAGCCATTATGGACTTGTCCAACTACGGCAAGACCAACACGTTCCGCCGTGAGCTTATCGCGAAGTCACCCGCGATGATCGGAACCGTGCCGATGTATGACGCTATCGGCTATCTCGAAAAAGACTTGCTTGAGATCACCGCTGCGGACTTCCTTAAGGTAGTCCGCGCTCACGCGGAAGAGGGCGTGGACTTTATGACGATCCATGCCGGTATCAACCGCCGCGCCGTTGAAGCGTTCAAGCGTGACCCGCGCAAGATGAATATAGTATCGCGCGGCGGCTCGCTGCTGTTCGCGTGGATGGCTATGACGGGAAACGAAAACCCGTTTTTCGAGCATTATGATGAAGTTCTTGAAATTCTCCGCGAATATGATGTTACCATATCGCTCGGCGACGCGCTCCGTCCCGGCTGTATCGACGACAGCACCGACGCGGGGCAGATCGCGGAGCTTATCGAGCTTGGAGCGCTCACCGAACGCGCTTGGGCAAAGGACGTGCAGGTCATGGTAGAAGGACCGGGACATATGGCAATGAACGAGATCGCCGCTAATATGCAGCTTCAAAAGCGTATCTGCCATAACGCGCCGTTCTATGTTCTCGGTCCGCTTGTGACCGATATAGCGCCCGGCTACGATCATATCACGTCTGCGATAGGCGGAGCAATAGCGGCGGCCTCGGGCGCGGATTTCCTGTGCTATGTAACGCCCGCCGAGCACCTCAGACTTCCCGATCTGAACGACGTTAAAGAGGGCATAGTCGCAAGCAAGATAGCCGCTCATGCCGCCGATATCGCAAAGGGTGTTCCTCACGCAAGAGACAAGGATAACGCAATGGCAGAAGCCCGTCACGCGGTCGATTGGGATAAGATGTTCGATATCGCCATCGACCCCGACAAAGCGAAAGCGTATTTTGAGAGCACACCGCCGGCTGACCGTCACACCTGCTCGATGTGCGGAAAGATGTGCGCAGTCCGTACAACAAATATGATACTTAACGGAGAAGAGGTAAAGTTCTGCTCCGAAAAATAACACAAGCGAAGCGGGGGAGTCCAAAGGACGAAGCGATAGCGGAGTACTTTGGACTCCGCCGAGGGCAAACCGCAGCGAAGCGAGGATTTGCCCGACCGCTGAGCGTTTTTAATCAAGTAAGGCGGGGGCGTACAAAAGTGAAGCGAAGCGAAGCTTTTGTGCGCCGCGAGCGAAATTTTTCGCAGAAAAATTTCGCGACCGCCAAGCGTTTTAAAAAGGAAGCACAAATGAATAAATTGATCCCGAAGATCGGCGCGGGTATCGTTACCGCCGCGGTTTTTCTGTTTGCAGTTTGCCTGATAACGAACTTTAATTTCGGCTCGTATTTTGTTTGTATGTTTTTGCCGATAGGATATATTATGACGACGGCGGGCTTTCATCACGAAAGCGATGAAGACCGAAAAACCGCCGCGAACATCGGGCTGATCTTCTCCGCGGTGTATGCCGTGTTGATCTTCCTCGTTTATTTTGCGCAGACAACAAGCGTCCGCTTGGATGATATGAACGAACAGGCGCTGAAAATACTTGATTTCAAACGCGGCGGACTGATCTTTAATTACGATCTTCTCGGGTACGGAATGATGGCGCTGTCTACATTCTTTCTCGGACTGACGGTCAAGCCGAAGAACAAAGCGGACAAGTGGCTGAAATATCTGATGATGATCCACGGAGCGTTTTTTGTCAGCTGCTTTATAATGCCCATGACGGGAGTTTTCAGCGGAATGTCCGACGGAGAGACAAGCATTGGCGGCGTTATCGCGCTTGTTTGCTGGTGTGTGTATTTTCTGCCGATAGGCATACTTTCGTTTGTGCATTTTAATGTTAAACGGTAAATTTTTTTAAGGAGATCAAAATGGGACGCTTTTTCTCAAATATTCAAGTCAAGTGTGGTTTGAGTAAGGACGAGTTTGTTGAAAAGTTCAAAAACTCGCTCGACGGCTATGAGATCTGCGGCAGGGACGAGGCTGATATTATTTACCGCGCGGCATTTTCAGAGCGCTATGCGACGTTTGCGCGGCTTGAATACCACAACGATCCCGACACGCTTTTTGAGGACGCAGAAATGTTTTCGGAAGCGTTGAAAACGAGTGTTTTTACAATAACAGCCGAGGACAGTGATTTTGCGGCATTGTCGCTTTTTACGGACGGCAGTCAGACGGACGATGTTGTTGTCGGCATCGGCGAGGACTACGGCGTAGAGGAAAGTCCCGCCGAACCCACGTTGTGGCAGCCGCTGCTGAAGCCCGGGACGACGTTCGGAGAGCTGGCGGAGATCTGGGAAAAGAACGAGATATTTGTTGAAGACGCACTTGCAAATTCCGCGCAGCTGTTCGGCATAGAGCCGCAATTTATGCTTGCGGAATTCAGGGAGCTGAACGACAGTGATTCGGTTCTGCTATGCTTTAAGAAAAAAGCCAACGCCGCACCGCGCAAAACAACAAAAAAGCCCGATATTATCACCGCGTTTGATACCGTATTTGAAGCGGAGCTATCGCCCCGCGGTTTCCGCCGTATCAAAAAAGGTTCGTTTGTCAGGGTGATCGGCAGCGAGATATTACCGATCATCGAATACCGCAATACAAGCTCTGGGAAAAAGAAGTCGTTCACCGTGTGCACGAATATGTATACCGTTTATAAACCGCTGAGCGCAGTCAAAGAACGCGGATTTTTCTGGCCTGTGCCGTATCTGTGTACGATATATGAGTCGTCTTATCACCCCGAAAGGTATGAAGATGAGACCTTTAACAAAATGAACGAGATCTGCTATGACCCGAACGACAGCGCCGACATGATAAGAGCCGCTCATGAAGCGCTTGAATTCACGAAACAACTGGCACTGCCCCAATACGATCTTGTTACGGATCTGACCTCATTTTTGAAAATAAGCAGAGGGGTCTCCGAAAATGCCGGCTGGATACATAATCTTGAAAAATGCCGCGACCCCAAAGCTCTTGAAAAAGCCTTTTTTGAGCTTCTGTATGTGAAAACGCGCTACAAAGGCGATTTTTTGGAATTTCTCCTAAGCGAGGAAGATTATAATAAAATGATAGAGGCGGTAAAAGCGCGGAACTTTGAGCCGTGGGAAGACCCATATCCCTATCACGATCAGCCATACTCCAAATACAGAGATAATTGGGTCAAAGGCGCCGTCGAGTGCCGCGAGATACTTGACAAAACGCTTGCCGACAGTGAGTTTTGTGCTATTATAAACGAGGAATTGGAGCACCGCAAATCGGAAAACATCAAAACGCTTGCAGAACTCGGCGTTGAAATTTAACACACCGCGCGAAAGGAAAATCCCCAATGAAAAAGATCCCCGCAAAATTAAGCAAGTTCGAGGACTATCTGAGAAGCACCGAAAAGCCCGCAGTCGAGATAAAATTCAAACAGGCAGACACTCTGCCATGGGAGAGCAAGTGCGGCGGCTGTCCGTATCTCAGAAGCGAAGCGGACTATCCGCGCGACAAGGACGGAAAGGCCATGATGTTCCTAGCACAGATAAACCTTGACGATATGCCGCACCTTGAGGACTTCCCCGAGCACGGACTTTTGCAGTTTTATATCGGCGACGACGACTTTTACGGCGGCAATTCACCGTGCAAGGTGATCTATATTCCCGAATACGAAAAGGACAAAACAGCGCTGCTGTCAAAAAATCCCTTTGAGGATGATTACATGGACAGAACTCCGTTTGTAAACGAGGGTAAGATGAAATTCAAGCCTTCAAGCAGATTTATCTGCTCCGAATGTAAGGAATTCGAGCAAAAATTCGAGGATAAAGTCACCGAAACGGAGTATGACGCATTATATAAAATTTGCTGTTCGGACGGAAGCCTTGTCGGCGGCTATCCGCTGTTCGTTCAGCACTCTCCCGCGTATTACGATGACGGTCTGTACGATGTTTTACTGCTGCAGCTTGACTGCGACGACGAGTGCGAGATAATGTTCGGTGATTCGGGAAACTGCTATTTCCTTATTTCAAAGGAAGACCTGAAAAACAAGAATTTCGATAACGTTGAGTACGGCTGGCAGTGCTGCTGAGGGATTTTTATGGGTAAAC
>JAIEDJ010000175.1 GCA_029068025.1 Oscillospiraceae bacterium
GCCCACATGTCGAGCTCGCGCAGCTTGTCAAACTCCACCATATCGGTGTTCGGGTCGAAGCCCTTGTTGTCGTTCAGATTTCCGAGGATATACCGCGCCGTGTTGCGGATCTTGCGGTAGCTCTCCGAAAGCTGCGTCAGCATCTCCTTGGAAACGCGGATATCCGCGTGATAATCCAGCGACGCTACCCACAGACGCAGAACGTCCGCGCCGAAGTCCTTGATGACCTCCTCCGGGAAGATCTGATTTCCTTTGGATTTGTGCATCTGCTGACCCTTGCCGTCAACCACCCAGCCGTGAGTGCAGACCGCCTTGTACGGAGCCACGCCTGTAGTAGCCACGGAAGTGAGCAGGCTCGACTGGAACCAGCCTCTGTACTGATCGCAGCCCTCAAGGTACATATCCGCGGGCCACGAAAGCTCGGGACGCTCCTTCAGAACGGCCGCGTGAGTACAGCCCGAATCGAACCAAACGTCGAAAATATCCATCTCCTTGCGGAACTTATTGCAGCCGCACTCGCACTTGATATCCGCGGGGATAAATTCGGAAGCGTCCTTTGCGTACCACGCGTCGGAGCTTTCCTTGCGGAACATATCGGAGATAGCCTTTATAGTTGAATCATTGATAACGGTCTTGCCGCAGTCCTCGCAGTAAAGGATCGGGATCGGCACGCCCCATCTTCTCTGACGGGAAATACACCAGTCCGAGCGCATATTTACCATGTTCTTGATACGCTCCTCGCCCCACTCGGGGATCCACTTGACCGACTCGATAGCCTTGATGGTCTCAGGCTTGAACATATCCACGTTGCAGAACCACTGATCCGTAGCGCGGTAGATGATCGGCTCATGGCAGCGCCAGCAGTGCGGATACGGGTGAACGATCTTCTGCATTGCGAGCAGAGTATTGTCGTTTTCCAGCCGCTGAGCGATGGACTTGTTAGCGTCCGAGGTCTTAAGTCCCGCAAACTCGCCCGCCTCTTCGGTGAGCACGCCCTTCTCGTCAACGGGAACTATGATCTTGAACATTCCCTTATATTCGGGCTTCATGCAGACCTCAAAGTCCTCCACGCCGAATCCGGGGGCGGTATGAACGCAGCCCGTACCGCTGTCCAGCGTAACGTGATTTCCCACGATGACAGGCGACTTTCTCGGAAGGAACGGGTGCGCGGTCTCGATAAGCTCGATATCCGTGCCCTTGAAGCTTCCGACCGTGCTGTACTTCCTGATACCGACAGCCTCGGTAACAACAGGCACAAGCTCCTGCGCCATCAGCAGATATTCGCCGAAGGACTTGCTCTCCTCGTCCTCGACCTTAACGAATGTATAATCATAATTCGGGCCCAGGCAGATAGCCAGGTTTCCGGGCAGCGTCCATGTGGTAGTCGTCCAGATAACGACAAACGTCTTCTTAAGATCGATTCCGAGATCGCCGAACTTGCCCTTGTCATCCACCAGCGGGAACTTGACATAGATAGAGTAGCACGGATCGTCCTGATACTCGATCTCTGCCTCGGCAAGCGCCGTATTGCAGTCCGCGCACCAGTAAACAGGCTTCAGCCCCTTGTAGATATAGCCTTTTTTGTAGATCTCACCGAAGACCTCTACCTGCTTGGCCTCGAATTCGGGCTTGATGGTAAGGTACGGATCGTCAAAGTCGCCCCATACGCCCAAACGCTTGAATTGAGCCTTCTGATCGTCCAGGCATGACAGCGCGAACTGACGGCAGCTCTTACGAAGCTCCACGGGGTCGACCGCGCCGCTGTCCACACCGAGCTGCTTTATTGCCTTAAGCTCGATAGGCAGACCATGACAGTCCCACCCGGGCACATAGTTCGCGTTATACCCGGTCATCGACTTGTATTTTACGATAATATCCTTCAGAACCTTGTTGAGCGCGGTTCCGAGGTGAATATTTCCGTTCGCATAAGGAGGACCGTCGTGCAGTGTGTACGAGGGCTTGCCCTTATTTTTCTCGGAAAGCGCATAGTAAAGCCGCTCCTCTTCCCACTTTTTGAGCATATCCGGCTCTCTCTTGGGCAGATTCGCCCTCATCGGGAAATCGGTCTGCGGCAGATTCACGGTGTTGTTAAGATCCACTGACATAAAAAGCTATCTCCTTATTTAAAAAAATTTCAAAATACACGTCACCACAGCGTTTTGCGCACAGCGCATAATGCGAACGCTCCGTGCTTCGCACTACGCTTAGCCGTGCTGACGGTACCGGTCGAAATTAAAATTTCGACCTTTTTGAAATTCACTGTCCTATCGAGCGTTGATCTTGGCGCAAAAGCCTTTGCTGCACCTGCATAAACGCTTCTGTCAAAAGAACCGGCTACTAACAACTATTCTCCGGCAACTATCAACGCTTGTTGTTCTTCCCAAACTTCAGATTATCATGACGCGGCAAAGTCTCGGCTGCATTATTAAAGAACGGAAGATTGTTCTCGGCAGTCTTGTCAAGATCCTTGGGATCGGGCTTCTGATCGCTGCTTTCGGCTGCCTTTGCCGCAGCGTCACGCTGAGCCTGCTCCGCTGCTGCCTTTTCTGCGGCAGCCTTATCCGCAGCGGCTTTTTCGGCAGCTGCCTTTTCAGCGGCTGCTTTCTCGGCAGCGGCCTTCTCGGCTGCCTTGCGCGCTTCCTTCTCCTTTTCCTTCTGCTGAGCCGCCTTAGCCGCCTGCGCCTTTGCCTGTGCCTGCGCCTGCTGCTTCCTGCGCTCCGCCTCGCGCTTCTCTACCTCTTCGGCAGTCTTCTTTACAAAGTCATTCTCGCACTTCTCGGGAAGCCCCTCGATAAGCGCGATCTGCGCCTTGTAGCCCTCAAGAAGTCTTGCTCTGTACTCGTTGACCTCCTTGCGGGTCTGCTGCAGAATATTCTCCTGGATCTCCTGCTGTCTGTTCATGATAGTACGGATCTCCTCCGCCTTGTCGGTAGCGTCACCAATGATCTTCGCCGCCTTTTCATCAGCCTCGCGGCGTGTCTTTTTGGAATATTCGTCCGCGTCGTTGACAAGACGCTCGCTCTTTATTTTAGCCTCAGAAAGCTGCTTTGTCACAGCTTCGTTTGTCTCCTTGGTGAGCTTTTCCGCCGAGGCCTTGGATTCGGCAACGATAGCGTTGCCCTGCTTCTGAGCGATAAGAAGCGCGTCCTTCAGCGCGTCCTCGTCGTCGCGGTATTCCCGTATCTTGTCCGCCAGCACCTCGAGCTTTCTTTCAAGCTCAGTCTTTTCCTTCTGAAGCTGAGCAAACTCATCGGAGACCTGCTTCATAAAATCATCTACGTCATCGGTCTTATATCCGTTAAAAGCAGCCTTATCAAAACGATGTGTAATAATTTCCTTTGCGTTCATTAAGTAAATCTACCTCCAAAAATCAAAATCCAATCATAAAAGCATTTCTGCTTTCACAGGAATACCCTCTGTTCTCAAGAAAGCATTCCTGTAAAAACAGCCGTCCCGCGTCACATAAACTTCTCAATTACGACGCGTATCCTTCCTTTTTTCGTTTCACCTACGATTTTCGACACTCTGAAGCGGCCGAATCCCCTTATTGAAACGATCTCGCCCTCCCTTACGGAGGCGCTGACATTAAGACACACCGAATGATCCGCACTTACTTGACCCGATTTTACGAGCGACGCGGATCTTTCCCTTGAAATATTGGCGCAAGCCCCTACGATACAGTCGAGCCTCAGTGACGAGACCGTCCTGTCAAGCGTTTCAAACTGCGGCTCGGGCAATGGAGCCGTGATCCCCTCCGACGGAGAGACCCCGCACCTTCCGATCTTGACGATATCCATCAAGAGCTGCTTTGCGGACTCCGTACAGAACACGATTGCGTGACCCTCCGCAGCGAGAATATCTCCCACAGCGGAACGTTCAAGACCCGTTGCGAGTATCGCACCCAGAAAATCGCGGTGCGACAGGCTTTCGGACTTCCTAAACGAAAATGTGACGGCGCACAAAGGAAACAACTCCTCCTTCGGCAGTTCCTCGGCGTAAGTCCCCTCGAAAAAGCCGCAGAGCGTTCTCGCAGCGCCGTCATATCCTCCGTAAAAAATCGGATTAGCGTGATTTGTCCGCGCCGTTGCCGCTGCCACCGATCTCTCCCGTTCGTTCAGAAAACGGGTAAATCGCGGAACACCCGACTTCCGGCTCAGTTCGGCCAGATCCGAGATATGCGCAGACAAATACCGCTCTTCTTCATTTAAGTAATCCACAAACTCACCGCATTAATCTTCGATAGTATTGACCCATTCAACGTTCTTGGGCGCTATAGCATAGCTGCAGGTATCGACCTTCTTGATACGTCCGTCGCACATAGCGGCAGCACCTGTCATAAAGTCAACGATCCTGGTTCCTACCTCCTGGTCGATGCCGTTGAGGTTAAGGAAGATGATAGTGCCCTCGCGAAGTCTTGCGATAGCGTCCGTCATAACCTCATCATAGCCTGCGGGCTTCATGATGGTGATCTTCGGCTGACCGGAAGACCCGTTGTGAATGTTGATCGCTCTCGGAGCAGAGTTGCTGACAAAGCTTGACGACGGCGCGGAATAGCTCGAGCCATAGCCCGCCTCTTCCTCGGTCACCGCGGACGAAGACATATCGTATCCGTCGTCCTCGTAGTCAACGAACCCTTCGTTGTCATCTCCTGTACCAAAGAGATTCTTAAAAAAGTTCTGCATAAATATTTCCTCCCAATTATGAATATTTTCTGTATCCGAACAGACCCGAGCCTATCCGGACAATTGTGGCCCCAAATTTGATCGCCGCCGCAAAGTCTCCCGACATTCCCATCGAAAGCGTGTCAAACGGCGCGTTCTCTTTATCAAAACGCCGTTTCAGACACTCGAACAGCTCCTGCATACGAGCAAAACAGCTCTCGGAGCAGCCCGGCGGCGGGATAGTCATCAGACCTCTCAGTCTGACGTTTTTCAGTTCGGCGATCCCGGCACAGAATTCTTCCGCGCTATCGGCAGAAACGCCGCCCTTTGTTTCTTCCTCACCTATGTTTATCTCGGTGAGTATATCCATGATCCGTCCGTTCTGAGCCGCGCGGCGGTCTATCTCTTCCGCCAGCCGCAGACTATCCACAGAATGGATCATTGAAACCTTGTCAATAATGTACTTCACCTTATTGGTCTGAAGCCCGCCGATAAAGTGAACCTCCGCGGGCGCATACGCCTCCCGCTTGTCCAGGAACTCCTGAACTCTGTTTTCGCCAAGCAGATCCAATCCCAGACCGACCGCAAAGTTCACCTTCTCCGCCGCGACCGTCTTAGTCACAGCCATGATCCTCACCTTGTCGGTACGGTTTGCGGCAGCCATAGCTTCACGAACCTCGCCGCATATCCGAAGATAGTTTTCGCGTATCTCCCCGCAGCTGATGGTCTGCGTATTATCGGACAACCTTTCCATCGTACAGATCCTTACCCTCGGTAACAATTTCGTCGTACATCATCAGATACTTATCCCCTGCCTCCTGGGAACAGATAACAAAGTCCTCTCCCCAGTATTCAACGTTGATTTTCTTGAAAACAACGCTCTGACCGCGCAGGATATACACGCCCTGCTCATTGTCCTCATTGAACCGCAGCGCCTTTCTCGGAACGCGCAGCCCGCCGTAGCTGTTGACGACGATCTTGAAGTTCGCCGTTCTTCCGGACGCCACTGCGGAGTTGAGCTTATCGCACTCAAACACATACACAGCTTCATTGCTGCCGCACGGCTTCATGAAAACCACTTCCGCGTCGAGAAGCTGCGAGCTTGACCCGACACGCAGCGTAACGGTGCTGCCTTCATATATCCCAATAAGCTTTTCGGTGCTGATCACAGCCGCCACACGCCAGCGGTAATCGGCAATGAGCTTACCCACTGCTCCGTTGGAACCGCTTTTCTTTGGTGCCGCCGTGATCTCTTCGATCTTTTCCTTCGTCATCAGATTGACGCTTGAAAAACCTATCTCGCTCTCATAGCCGTCAACTTCACTTACAAAATACCCCGCGCTTCCGGCCTCGATATCCACGACCTCGCCATGCAGCATGGCATTAAGACTTGCGATCTCATTGTTCAGCAGCTGCTTACGTTCGGCATAACCCTTTGATTCACTCAAAGAGATCTCGCGCTTACATAGTGCTTCCAGAAGATCATCCTTCTTTCGGTCGGCGGTATCATAATCACCATCCATAATACTGCTGATCAGCGCGGAGTGGCTCTCGTTGATCTGAGCCGTAATAGCGTCCATCTGAGAGCTGTCGGTTCCGACGAGCTTTTCAGCGCCGGTCAGAACATCAAGCTTAGCGCGTATCTTTTCTATCTCACGGCGGTTTGCTATGTCGCTCTCGCTTTTGTAGCGCCGCGCAATGATCGTGCTTTTTCCGACCTTAGAGCCGTCCTCACACTCATAGCTCAGCACACCCGAGCCGGAATCATAAATAGGCGTTTCATCGCGCATATACACGCCCTTAAACGGAATTTCCACATCAAGATCATAGCGGTAAGCGGTCTCAAGCGAGATCTTTTCTCCGCCGGCAAAGAAAGCCTGACCTATGAAAACAGTAATAACAAACAGCGACAAGACCACGATGATAAAACGAGTCCATCGCGAATTCATTTAGTCCTCCTCGCTCTTTTCATAAGCGTCCAGAATAGACACCGGCTTAAACGGTGTAATGGTCGAGATCGCGTGCTTATAGATCAGGTTCTGCTTTCCGTCGGTATCGAGGATGACAGTATAGTTATCAAACCCCTTAACTACGCCCTTGAACTGAAAACCATTTGTAATATAAATCGTTACGGGAATCTTATCCTTCCTCGCCTGATTGAGAAAAACGTCCTGCAAATTGATGTCTTTAGCCATTTTGATCACCCTATCTCTCTATAATGAAAAAACGCACAGTTTTTCCTTAAATTGGGAAAAAAAGCCAATTACCCCCAACTATATATATTAGTATAACATACTTT
>JAIEDJ010000176.1 GCA_029068025.1 Oscillospiraceae bacterium
GTTCTCGGCGTGGTGTGCATCGCGCTGTCGCTTATTATCTGCTTTGCGATCACTCCGCTTTTTAACGCTTCCAAGAGCAGCACCGTCAAGATCGTGAGAGTGAAGAACGATTTAAAGATCGGTCAGCAGATCACCTCAAAGGACGTGGAATTTGTCGAGGTCGGAGCATATAATCTGCCCGGCGAGGTCATGAAGAACTCCGCCGATGTTATCGGGAAATACGCGTCTGCGGAAATGATCAAGGGTGAGTACGTTCTCGCGGCAAAGGTCAGCGATTCGCCCGCTTCGGAGAACGCGTACCTGTACGGCTTGACGGGCGAGAAAAGAGCAATGTCGATCACAATTCCCTCGTTCGCCGGAGGACTTTCCGGTAAGCTCATTTCGGGAGATATTGTGTCCGTGATCGCAGTCGACTATAAGGAACAGGGCGAAACCGTTGTTCCCGATGAACTTCAATATGTCGAAGTAATTGCAGTTACCGACAAAAAGGGAAACGATGACGAAACGGTTACCGTAAAGCCCGACGGCGAGGAGGAAACCGAGCTGCCCGAAACCGTGACCTTGCTCGTAACTCCCGTACAGGCAAATATCCTTGCGGAGCTTGAAGCCGAGGGAGAAATTCACCTCGCTTTGGTATTCCGCGGAACAGCGGAGAACGCGCAGAAATTTATTAACGCACAGGAGGAAATCCTTGCGGAATTAGCAGCGGAGAACGATGATGAAAAAGAAAACGACAACGACAACAAGCCCGAAGCGCCGAAGAAACCCTCGCCGAGCCAGATTACCGAGGAAAGTTCCGGTGAGAGCAATTCCGGCAACAGCGGAGAAAGCGAATCAGATAACAGCAGCGAAAACAATTCCGACAGCGATGAGGGAAATGAGGTGAATTCCGATGCCGAATCCGTTTAAATCATTAATTTCACGCGGCGATGACGATGAAGAGATCGATCTCGAATTCGATATCAACACCCCCGAAAGCGACTGCTTCGAACTGCCGCCGGATAGGAGAGATAATCAGGTGTTGGCGGTCTGGGGTTCGCCGTCTTCGGGAAAGACGATTATGAGCGTAAAACTCGCGCGGTACATCGCTTCTCAGAAGAAAAACGTTATACTCGTTTTAGCGGATATGTCCGCGCCGCCTCTGCCCTACGTCTGCCCTCCGTCCGATCTTGAAGCAGAAACCTCGCTCGGAAACATTCTCGGTGCAGCTCACGTTACCGAAACGCTCATCAAGCAGAACGCGATCCTTCACAAGAAAAACGAGTACCTCACAATGCTCGCCATGCTCAAGGGCGAAAACTCGTTTTCTTATGCACCATACACCGAAACACAAGCACGGGAGCTGCTCGATGAGCTTCGCAAGATGTGCGACTACATCATAATCGACTGCACGAGCAGCATTACCACCGATGCGCTGTCGGCAGTTTCGCTGATCGAGTCGGACGCGGTGCTTCGCTTGGTTTCATGCGACTTAAAGTCCATCAGCTACCTCAATTCACAATTGCCGCTGCTCCTCGACAATAAGTTTAACGCGAACAAGCAGTACAAGGCGGCAAGCAATGTCTCGGCATTTCAGGCAGATGAAAATATCGAGCAGGTCGTGGGCGGTGTGAACTTTAAAATTCCGCATTCCAATGAGGTTTACAAGCAGTTTCTTGCCGGAAATTTGTTCGCCGGATTGACAGAGAAGGACAGCAAGGATTTTCGGAAAGCGGTGGCTAAAATCGCAAACGAGGTGTTTGAATTATGAGTCTGACCACACAAAGCAGTACGCAGAACTTGTTCTTCAAAGCATCCGAAAAGCGCGAGTTTTCCGAGGTTTTGAACGAGGTTCAGACATATATTTCGAAAAATTATGCCTCACTTGTTACTGACGGATTGAACAATATAAATACCGGAGATGATACAGTCAAGCAGAAGCTCAAAAATTATATCGGAAAATATCTGCTTGACCAGCGTCTCTCGGTTGAGGGGCTTTCTCAAGCGGAACTTGTGGACGAGCTCTATAGTGAAATGGCTGAGTTTTCATTCCTCACCAAATATATTTTCGGCACCGGAATCGAGGAAATAAACATCAACTCTTGGGATGATGTTGAGGTGCAATATAGCAATGGAACGAATGTTCGGCTTAAAGAAAAATTCGATTCCCCCGATCACGCTATAAATATCGTCCGCAGAATGCTGCACGTTTCCGGAATGGTTCTCGACAACACCTCGCCCGCTATTCTCGGACATTTGTCGAAAAACATAAGAATTGCGGTTTTGAAAACTCCGCTTGTCGATGAGGACGTCGGAGTGGCGGCTTCGATCAGAATCGTCAACGCACAGAAGCTGCAAAAAGAGGATTTCATCAACTCCGGAACCGCTACCGATGATATGATGGAGCTGCTTTCCGCGCTTGTTCGCTACGGCGTTTCAATGACCGTTGCCGGAGCTACTTCGAGCGGAAAAACGACATTGACAGGGTGGATTCTCACTACAATTCCTTATGATAAGCGCATTTTCACGATTGAGAACGGTTCACGCGAACTTGACTTGATCGTTCGTGATGCCGAAGGAAATATTCAGAATCAGGTTGTTCATACGATCACGCGTGAACTCGAGGAAGAACGGAAATCCACCTCGCAGGACGATCTGTTGGACATCGCGCTCCGTTTTCACCCGGACTATATCGTTGTAGGCGAAATGCGTTCTTCAGAAGCAGATTCCGCTCAGGAAGCGGCGCGAACCGGACACACCGTAATTACAACAATTCACTCGAATTCGTGCGAATCCACATGGCGCAGAATGGTGACGCTCTGCAAAAGAAAATACCCCAACGTTGACGATAACGTTATCTTGAATCTCGTTACCGAAGCGTTTCCCATCGTTGTTTACGCAAAACGTCTCGAAAACAAAGAGCGCCGTATTATGGAAATCATGGAATGTGAGATTTGCCCGGACGGAACTAGGAAATATCACTCTTTGTATCAATACAAGATTTCCGAGAACCGCATGGAAAACGGAAAATTTATTGTCAAGGGTACGCATGAAAAGGTAGAGGAAATCTCGCAGTCCTTGCAGCGCAGATTGTTGGAAAACGGTATGCCTCAAAGTGAGCTTGACTTGCTTCTGAAAGGGGGAAGTGCAGAATGAACGCAATATTAACGGTGGCTTTTATAGGCTTAGTGGTCGGCTTTTTCTTGCTGTTCGGGATCACTCCGATGGAGTTCACCGAGGGAATTTTCGCAAGGCTCCTGGCGAAACCGAACAGCATTAAATCGCAGATCAATGAAGCTACGAAAAGAAAAAAGCCGAATATATTTAGACGCGAGATCGCAGAAACACAAGAAATTCTTCGGCTTACCAACAGAACGAATATGTTCGGGATCTTGTGTGCCTGCTCACTCGGTCTGGCGGCAATAGGAATCTGCGTTTCTATTGCAATTGGGAACGCGTTTCTTGCTCCCGTCATGGCGGTTGGGCTGATGTTCGTGCCGTTCTGGTA
>JAIEDJ010000177.1 GCA_029068025.1 Oscillospiraceae bacterium
CCTTGGCGGAGGATATTCTGCAGAACACGATGCTGAAAGCGTTCAGCAATATCGGCAGCTTTACGGGCGGGTGTTCCGTTAAAACGTGGCTTTGTTCAATTGCCCGAAACGAATATTTCAATCACCTCAGAAAAGCCGACAACAAGAACCTTCCCCTTGACGAAAATATGACCGCCGAGAGCGATAATCCGGAAGAAAAAGCGCTTTCAAGTCTTTCGGCAGTGGATATATTAAAGCTCGTCCACACGCTTAAAGAGCCGTTTCGCGAGATCTTCATGCTGCGCTTTTACGGAGATCTGAAATACTCCGAGATAGGGGAAGTTTTCGGTAAAAGTGAGAACTGGGCGCGTGTGAATTTCTTCCGCGCGCGGGAAAAGCTCGCAAAAATGCTCAAGCAATAGCCAAGATAAACACTTTAAACACGCAGCAAAGTCTTTTCCGCCAAGATCAACGCAATAAAGAGCAGTGAATTTCAAAAAGTGTCCGAAGTGTCGGCAAGCCGACACACCTAAAAAATTTAACAAATAATAAAAAATTTTTTTCGACCGGTTCGGACTTGGCTGCTCGCATTATGCTGCGCAAAACGCTGCAGTCAAGTTCGAATTTTGAAATTCTTTTAAATCAGGAGGCCTTAATATGAAATGTGAAGTTATACGGGATCTGCTCCCGCTTTATGACGAGGAATTATGCAGCCCCGAAAGCGCTGCCCTCGTCGAGGAGCATATCAAAACCTGTGCCGCTTGCAGATCGCTGATTGAAGATCTCTCCAAAACGGAGCCGCCCAAAGCCACTTTGAGTGAGATCAAGCCGTTTGTTAAGGTTAAGCACAAGCTCCGCGCGAGGATCATCGGGCTGATCACGCTTGGAGTTGTGCTGCTGGCTGTGCTGATACCGGTCGGATATCTGACGGTAAATCAGATCTTCCACATCAAAGGCGGCACCGATTTTGAGGACTTGATCTATAAGCACGAGGCGCGGCAGTTCGCCGAGATGCTCGCCGATGGGCGCATGGAAGAATTTGTGGGACTGTTGGATGATACGCGCTTCATAAATGCTTCGGACGGATATTCTGTTGGTCACAAGGAATTTTACCTTGAAAGGCTGAAAGCCGCCTACGAAAATGTCAAGAAGTATGATCCGCGCGTCGGTGAAGTTTTCTCTAAATATTACAGACACCGCAAAGATGACTGGTGGAGAGAGCAATATTTTTACCTTTATTTTACACGCCCCGACGGCTCTGTTTTTCCCGTGATGATGGGCAGGCATATAAACGACAACACCGACGCGCACGGCATACCAAAGGTGATCCCGGTGGAGATATCAAAATTATACGGCAGTGATCCGGAAAAAAACTGGTATGAATATTACTCCGATATGGAAGACTACTCTCCCGACGATCTGCGCGAGATCTGCGCGTTTATAAATACGCTGTATCTTGCTGACGGCGGCGACTTTGAGATCAAGATGATCGAAAAAATCATGCTCAAACCGACCTCCGACGCTTATCCGGAGGAGCATATCGATCACATCGGACATCTGATCGCGATACGTTTTGATGTTTCCGATTACAAGGCGGTCTATAACGGGATCGTTGATCTCAAAAGATCGAACTATACGCTTGACGTGGCGATAGGCGTTGAGCAGTTGGACAAGGAACGGGAAATGCTGTATTATCCCGTTAAGCTGACAGGCTCCGACGGGGAGCGTGAGGCGGTCGTTTCGATAAAGCTGTATTTTGACGAATTCGGTCTCCACTCGCCGCGCCCCGAGGATATCCGCGGAATCACGGGCGATTCCGATCTGGAGAAAAAGCTCGCGGGAATATTCGGCTGATAAATTTACGGATTCGGGAAACGGGCTTGTTTCCAGGATTACAGCTTGTAGATAAACCATTTAAAAGTTGATCTTGGCTGGTTTTATAATGTTGACGAGGGGCTGTTTATCAAAAAATTTCAAAAACGTGCGGCGCAAAGCGCAGCACTAGCCAAGCGCCGAATGCTCACTCCGCTTACGCTCCGT
>JAIEDJ010000178.1:0-3276 GCA_029068025.1 Oscillospiraceae bacterium
TAGCAAAAACCTCCTTTGGTTTTATTATACCACAGGAGGTCTTTTTTGTCTATGTCTGTTTTTACTGGTTCGGTTCATTTCTTCTTGGCGGTTTTTTGAGAAAATTTTTAGCGGCTCTGATGTTAAGTTTTACGACGTGTCCTGTGCTTGTGACACGCTTTTCATTTTGTTTATATGAATTGCACAAAAAATCCGCCTGCCGACCGTAAAATTTGTGAGTTACGTTCTTGACGTTAGTACAATTTTCCCGTATAATTAAAGAAGCGGAGTATATTATTCAAAGGAGAACTCTGCCTGTTTATGAAAGGATCCAGACAATGATTTGTACTAAATGCAACAATGAGATTCCGGACGGCGCTAAGTTCTGCACGTCCTGCGGAGCGCCGGTATCGGCACAGGCTCCCGAATCGGAAAAGAGATATTTTTGCGAAAAATGCGGACTTGAGCTGTCCCGGGGAGCGAAGTTCTGCTCAGTTTGCGGCGGCGCAGCTTATGCAAAGGACGTTACACCGTCCGAAAGCGTCGTAAATACGTCTGATATGGGAAATTTGCCGGCAGTATCGCTTGACAAGCCGCTTGAATCAGACGGTCTTGTTTCCGCTATGAATTCGGCTGCGGCAGCTGCTCCCATGGCATACGGCGCTGCTGTAATGCCTGCGGGAAATGTTCCTATGGCTTCGGAGAATCCGGTAATGACTCCCGGCTATGCTCCCATGACTTCTGAAAGTCCGGCAATGACGCCGGGCTATGCTCCCATAGCTTCTGAAGTTCCGGCAATGACGCCGGGTTATGCTCCTGTGGCTTCTGAAAGTCCGGTAACGCCTTCGGATTACGCTCCGATGCCCTCCGGAAATATGGCCGCGCCTTCTGGCAGTGTGGGTATACCAATGCCCTCAAACGGCGGATTCAACAATGGTTATTCCGCCCCCGCTCCGGCATTTGCCCCGTCGGCCAACGCGGCAGACGCTGCCGGCGCTCCCGGAGCCTACGGAATGGGAATTATGCCCAATTACGATAACGGCGGTGCGGCTGTCGCAGTAAGACCCGTCAAGAAAAAGCATAAGGGCAGGGTCGCTCTGATAATCGCTATTGTGCTTGCGGTGCTGATCGGCACTGTGGCTGTGCTCTTCTTCACTAACCGCGCGTTGTTCCTCAGTACGATCATGGGCAAGTCCAAGTACGCGGCAATGGTTGAAGGTACCCACATCAAACAAGTCACAGAAAATATTGATATGGAGACCTTGTCAAATAACATCAAATCCGTTTCAAGCGTATATCAGATGGCAAGCTCGGAGATCGGCTCAAATTACGGCAGCCTGCTCGGCATGACCAACAACATTTACAGCAAGAGCGCGTCGTCTGCACGTATGTCTTACGGATACGGCTATGGCAGCGATATGGAGTATGATCTCGCCGCCATTGAAAAGATGTATGCGGAGCTGATCCGGAACACATACGGCAAAAACACTGTAAAGGGCTCCGTTAAGGCAAATGTTGAGATAGGCAACTCCCTCAAAGCAATAATGGGTCCCGCCAATATCGAGACTGAGGAATTGGATGAATTCCTTAAATATCTTAACAATACCACCATTACATACAACGTTTCAACGTCAGACGATACCACGGCGTTTACCGTCGGAACCGAAGGCAAGCTCACAGTCAACGCGAAGGTTCTGATGAACGGTCAGGATATGTATATCTCGCTGCCGTTCGTATCCGACAAGGCTATCAAGCTGACGTTCGACAAGCCTGCCGATACGACAGTGACCGAGCTTGACGTAAAGCCTCTTGAGCTTGACGCGGCGGAGCTTGAGCGCATTATCGGCGACATCGTAAATATCTACCTTGATCATTACAAAAACCTCGGGATAGATATGGGCAACGGCGAGATCTCCATTGGCGATATGACCGTAAGCGGCAAGCTTATCACTGCCGAGTTCTCCAATAAGGATCTGTTTGAGCTTTTTGAGGATATTGCGGAATACATCGCGCAGGATGATTATCTTGCTAAGCAGATCGTTGAATTTGCGAACAGCTGCGGCGCGGATATCACCAAGTCCGACTACACCAACGCTATCCTGGAAGTATTTGACGACACGGTTGTTGATGAAAACAGCACAAACAAGCTCGTTATCAAAACTGTTATCACCCGCAACGGCGACGTTCTCGGAAAGTCCTATGAGATCATCTCCAACGGAGAAACGGTTTCCTATTCTTTCGCGGATACAAATAAACAGTCGGGCGCAGCGATAACCGCAAGCATGATGACGATCTCCATGCTCAACGAAAAGACCGACGACCAAAACGGCACCTGCACGCTCAAAATGTCCGTAGGCGGCACAAGCGTTTCTTTGGTGCTGAATTACTCCGATGTAAAGGAAGAGGAATTCTGCGGCAGAAAGATCAACACAGGCAAGTACGAGCTGAGCATGAAGCTCCCGAACAGCTTTAAGGATATGCTCGACAAAAACAGCTATGCCGCGATAAACGGCGCTAAGATCACCTACAGCGCGTCTATAACAGGCGACACCCTGGAGACATCCTTCGGTATAACCGCGCCCGGCTATATTGACATATCCCTGACGGACACTGTCACGGCGCTTGACGACAGCTCCGCGCTCAGCGTTCCCTCGAACGCTATCGACGTTACTCCTCTGACAAAGGGTGATTATCTTGACGATAAGACTGCGGAGGAATTCGGCGAGTTTGCAAAGGAGCTTGTTAAAGCTCTGGAAGACATGGGCATAGATACAGGCGTAGACAATGTTGACGACCTTGATATGTCCGCACTGTCCGGCAAAATGCCGAAGGAATCTGTCGACCAGCTCCTTGATTACGTTGAGAATTATAAAGGCTATGTTGATATGTATATCGAGTATGCCGATGACGGCGATATCACCGCTCTGACCGCAATAAAGAACAAATTCGAAGCTCTGGAGCAAAAGATCCGCAGCAAGAACTACAGTATCACATATGACGAATACAGCGATTTCTACAACGAGCTCCATGATATCTATATGGAACTTTATCAATATTGATCGGTTCTCTGACAAATAACATAACTCCCCGGGAATATGCTTCCGGGGAGTTTTCATACTGTAGAAAAAGTTCTTTTTCGGGATTCCAAAGGGCAGCGCCCTTTGGCGGGGTGCGGGAGATCTCCCCGCCGGGGAGGTGTCACGAAGTGACAGAGGGGTTGACCGACAGACCGGAGCCACGCTATTCTCTCTCCCCCCTCTCCCCGAGAGGGGTTTTTATACAAGCTGACGGGCTGCA
>JAIEDJ010000178.1:3286-5287 GCA_029068025.1 Oscillospiraceae bacterium
TTTTGTCGGCGGCGGCGGGTTCTTTTTTGTATATGACCCCCCGCCCGGTGCGGTTTTTTTATACAAGCTGACGGGCTGCACATCTGTGCAGCCCGCGTCTCTTTAAAATATTTTTTAACTGCTTATCTTAGACGCTCCGACTCTTGCGGAGGCTATATACTGATTGATAAGCGTGGTGTACTGACTGTAGGTTTGCGCCTGTATCTCAGAATTAAGCCTGAAGGCGTTTGAGAGTGCGCTGTAGCTTGATGAAAGGGATGAATAGCTGCTGCTGTACGAGCTTTGAACGCCCAACAGCATGATGCGATAAGCGTTCACCCTTCCTGCGGCGGCTGCCGCGTCAACATAAGCAGCTGCGTTGTTGCCGATTATTTCACCCGATATCGAATCAAATCTGGATTCGCCCAATCTGAGCACGGCGCTTTGAACCGTTGACAAACCGTTAGATGATTCGTTGATCATTGATTTTGCCAGTTTCAGCACGGACAGATATGCCTGATCCTTGTTGGCTGACGTGTATGCGCTCAGCATAAACTTATTGAATCCCAGCTGCTGTGTAAGCATTGAATTAAAAGAATTTATGTAGCCGGTGGCATTGGAAACAAAATTGTTTGCGTTGGTCGGCTCAAGAACGGCATTGCAGGCATCAATATACTGGCGCTGGAGATTTTTGAGCGACTGATACAGCCCATTCATCTCGGAATTCACGGGTGCGGCGCTGTCTACAACGGAGTTTGTCGAAACTCTGTTGCCTTGTATCGAATTCGCAAACTCTTTACCCAGATCGGAGTTAAAGAAGTTCTTCAGCGTTGTCTCTTTTGTGATTTTTGTATTGTCAAGCTCGTAGGATATATGACGGACAAAAATATCAATTTTTCCCATCTCGCCGGAAAGTCTTGCGATGGCGTTCATGATCTTAACACGATCTGTTTCCAAAGATTGAACCTTGGCTGACATCTGGTTTGTCGGTCCGGTCGAGCTTTGAGTCGAAGAACTGCTGTTGGTTTTGGTGCTGCTCTGAGTTTTTGAACTTGAGCTGCTCTGGGTCTTGGTAGAACTGCTGCTCTGAGTTTTTGAACTTGAGCTGCTGCTTGACGATTCAACATCGCTGCTCGAGGACGAGCCGGAGTTTGGATCCTCGGACGTGCTTGTATCATCCGAGGAGGTCGGATCATCAGAACTTGTGGATGTGTTGTCGGTAGACTGTATCGGAGGAACATCCGAAGAATTCCCGCTCGCAGTGTCAGCGGATTGACTGCCGCTGTCCGTGCTTGTGCTGACAGAGGCTGTTTCGCCGCCTGTTACGGGCTTGATACCGTTTGAACGAACACCGATAAAGATACCCAACGCGATGACCGCTATGGCAACCACTATTATTCCGGCAAACACAGAAGGCGTAAAGATACCGAAGATCTTTTTCGGCTCATCGGACTTGCCACTTGAGGGAGCATTCCTGGGAGGCACATAGGCACCCTTATACGGAGCGCCGCAGTTCTTGCAGACCTTCTCCGTGTCATACATATCCTGACCGCAGTTGCGGCAGTAAACCAGTTTTCCCTTGGACGCGTCGGGAGCGTTTTCCGCAGCCGGATTGTCGGGGCGGTTCAAAGGCGGAACTGCCTTGGATACGCTTTCGGTAATCGGCTCGGGAAGAACGGCTGTCGCGGTCGGAGACGCTGTCTGTGCGGATGTTTTCGCGGTCTCAGAAACAAGGGGATTTGATTCCGTAATAAATCCAAGCTCCCCGGGAACAAAGTCGTTAGCGGGAGCCGAAGCCGCCGCAGGAGCCACAGGCTCGACAATAGGCGGAGCGATAGGCTCGGGCATAGTCTCCGCGACGGGAGCGACAGGTTCAACAATTGGTGGAACAATAGGCTCGGGCATGATCTCCGCAGCGGGAGCTGCAGGCTCAACGATCGGCGGAGCGATAGGCTCGGGCATGATCTCCGCATAGCTAGCATCAGGCACCACGAGACCCGCAGCGCTAGGCTATGTCCTGAT
>JAIEDJ010000179.1 GCA_029068025.1 Oscillospiraceae bacterium
TAGCTGTCCTGTCAATTTTCCAATTATGGGGTGCCGCGTTTTTGGCGAACTCCGCGAATTTCTCAAGATCGGCGTTCACCGAAACTGCTGCTGCCTTTATGCGCGGATCAAGCCGCGATTTGAGCTGCAGAGCCGTCTCAAGATCAATATTCCTGTGACTTTTCGGGAACATCACGATAAAGCCGATGTAGTCCGGCAGCGCTTCGTTCACATAATCAATATCACATTCGCGGAACATTCCGCAGAGTTTGATCTTCATGACGGATCTCCTTTAAATACGGACATTTCCGAATCTATAAACCGAGAGATCATCTCACGGTAGACCGCCTCGACAAGTTCGGGGCTTGCGCCGTATTGTTCGGCTTTGCTCCGCGCGTTTTTAACGACCGTTTCCACGCGCGAGCTGTCTCGAACCGCGTTCCCGGTCTTCTTAAAAGCCGCCGCCTGCGCGACATACTCTCCGCGCTCCGCTATCAGCTTGATTATCTCGTTGTCGATCCTGTCGATATTTTCCCGAACCTGTTCAAGAGATACACACTTCATTATATACCTCTCAGTTCGGCTAATTTTGCTGCCTTGTCGGGAGCTCTCATCAGTGTTTCGCCGATCAGTACGGCGTTCACTCCGATCTTGCGGAGCTTAGCAACGTCCTCGGCGGTCTGTATTCCGCTTTCCGAAACAAATATTCTGTCCGTAGGGACAAGCTCCCTGAGCCGTGCCGAATTGCTTGTGTCCACACTGAAATCCTTGAGATTCCGATTGTTCACTCCGATTATTTTCGCGCCGATGTCGACTGCCGTTCTGATCTCCTTCTCATCATGCGCTTCCACAAGAGCGGACATTCCCAAAGAATGGGTAATATCCAGGTACTCCTTGAGCTGTTCCTTTGACAATATCGAGCAGATCAGCAGCACCGCCGACGCGCCGAGGATCTTTGCCTCGTAGATCATATATTCGTCCACCGTGAAATCCTTGCGAAGCACGGGGATCTTCACATCGGCGGCTATACGCCTTAAATATTTGCCGCTGCCGAGGAACTTATACGGCTCGGTGAGGCAGGAAATCGCCGCCGCGCCGGCCTTTTCGTAATCCTTGGCTATCTCAAGGCACGGGAAATCCTCCGCGATAATGCCCTTTGACGGAGACGCTTTCTTCACCTCACAGATGAACGCGATATCGTCTGTTTGCAGGGATTTCTCGAACGGAAAGCCCGTGTCGTGCTTGAACGTCTCGGCACGGCCGCGTATCTCCTCAAGCGGGATCTCCTCCTTGAGATCGGCGACGCGCTGACGCGCAAGATCCGCAAGCTCATCTAATATTTTGGGATTCATATTTTCTCCTTATTTTAAACGCTCGGCGGTCGGCGAATTTTTCTGCGAAAAATCCGCCTCGCGAAGCCGTTGTTCGGTTTCTCCGAAACCTTCACAACGACTTCCCCGCCTCGCCTTATTCAAGCGCCTTTGAAACCGCGATATATTTTTCCAGCGTTTTCATCGCCGAGCCGCTGTCTATCGTTTCGGCGGCGAGCTTAACACCGTCCTTGATTGAGATGCCCTTTGCTATGTGCAGAGCAGCCCCCGCGTTAAGCAGCACGGAATCGCGTCCCGCGTTCTTAGCACCGCCGAGGATCTCGCGTGCCAGACGCGCGTTCTCTTCGGGAGCACCGCCGCGCAGCTCGTCGATATCGTGACGCTGAAGCCCGAATTCCTCGGGAGTGATCATATATTCGGAAACGCTGCCGTTATTGAATTCCACGACCGACGTGGGAGCCCCGACCGAGATCTCGTCCAGACCGTCCTGTCCGTAGACTGCCATGCCGCGCTTGACTCCAAGCCGCATAAGTGCGTTTGCCATGGGCTTCAGCAGCTCGGACTTGTAAACGCCAAGCAGCTGTAAGTTAGCGTGTGCGGGGTTGGTCAGCGGTCCTAAGATATTGAACACGGTCGGGATAGCGATCGCCTTGCGCACCGGTCCGACATACTTCATTGCAGTATGGTAGCGCTGCGCGAACATAAAGCACATTCCCACCTCGTCGAGCAGCTTTGCGCAGCCCTCGGGGGACACAGAAATGTTGATCCCGAGCGCTTCGAGACAGTCCGCCGCGCCGCACTTCGAGGAAGCCGCACGGTTGCCGTGCTTGGCGATCTTCTCACCGGCTGCCGCGCAGACAATGCCGGACATCGTTGAGATGTTGATGGACTGTGCGCCGTCGCCGCCCGTGCCGACGATCTCCAGAACGTCGCCGCTGTAATTCACGCGTGTGGCACAGTCGCGCATAACATAGGCGAACGCCGCGATCTCGTCGGGACTTTCGCCCTTGATATGCAGCGCAGTGAGAAGCGCCGCGGTCTGTGACTGCTCAGTCTCGCCGTTCATGATTTCGCGCATCACCGTTTCCGCTTCTGAGTATGTGAGATCATCACCCAAACTCAGCTTTGAAATTGCTTCTTTTATCATATCGAATTACCTCCAAAAACTATGACGATCTCCAC
>JAIEDJ010000180.1 GCA_029068025.1 Oscillospiraceae bacterium
CCCCCGGCGGGGCCCCCCCCGGCCCCCCCGCCCCCCAACCCCCTGCCAAAGGGCTTCGCCCTTTGGAATCCCGAAAAAAGAACTTTTTCTACAGTCTGGGGCGGTGTCGTTTAACACCGCCATAACATTTTGTAATTCCTTTTATATCAACAGCCCTCATAAACGTTATAAAACCGGCCGGGATCCTGTCGGATAATTATATTTGACTTTTTTAATGCAATATGTTATAATTATAATAGAGGATATTCGGCTGCGATCGTGCCGAAGCCCGTACAAACGCCGCGCCGTGTGCCTTGTACGGCGTTTTTTAAAACATCGGGAGGTCAGTATGGAAAAGTATTTCGGAGAAAACACACCCAAGCTTGGATTCGGATTGATGCGTCTGCCCAAGCTGAGCAGCGGAAAAATCGACATCGAGCAGACAAAAAAGATGGTCGATCTTTTTTTGGACGCGGGATTCACCTATTTTGATACCGCATACGTTTATGATAACGGCGAATCGGAAGCTGCCGCAAAGGCGGCTCTTGTAGACCGACATCCGCGTGAGAGCTATACTTTATGCACAAAGCTGTGCGCGTGGATGGGCGCTACCGATGAGAAGTCCGCCAAGCAGCAGTTTTACACCAGCCTGGAACGCACGGGCGCGGGATATTTCGATTACTATCTGCTTCACGCGCTGCAGCGCAATAACTATACTAAATACGACGAATATCACATCTGGGATTTTGTCAAGGAGCAGAAAGCCAAGGGACTGATCAAATACTACGGATTTTCATTTCACGCCGATCCCGCGCTTCTGGAGGAGCTGCTTACCGATCATCCCGACGTGGATTTCGTTCAGCTTCAGATCAACTATGCCGATTGGGAAAATCCCGGCGTCGCGTCGCGTGAATGTTATGAGATAGCGAGACGGCACGGCAAATCCATCACTGTTATGGAGCCGGTAAAGGGCGGCGTGCTTGCCGATCCGATCCCGGGCGTTAAGGAGCTTCTTAATGATGCCGACCCGAACGCGTCCTGCGCGTCATGGGCGGTTCGTTACGCCGCGTCACTGGACGGGATCATTACCGTGCTTTCGGGAATGTCCAATATTGAACAGATGAACGACAATCTATCCTATATGAAAGAATTCAAGCCGCTTACCGAAGCGGAGAAGGCGGTGATTTTCAAGGCGCAGAGCGTATTGGATGATGACAGATCCATTCCGTGTACGGCTTGTCATTACTGCACCGACGGCTGCCCTATGAACATCCCGATCCCCGAGATATTTTATGTGGCGAACCGCCAGAGGGGCAACGCGGAATTCCGCGGCAGACGGGAGTACACGATAGCGACCACGGGCAAGGGCAAGGCCTCCGACTGTGTTGAATGCGGTCAGTGCGAGAACGCCTGCCCGCAGCAGATCAACGTGATCACCAGACTGAAGGATTGCGCAAAGCAGTTCGAGAACGAGTGAGCACGTTCTATTTGATGATAAGGTACATTGCTCCCAAGGCGGCAAGATAGCATACATTAAACGCCGTGAATACCAGAATATATTTTTTGGGAGAGCTGCCCTTAGTCCCGGCGTAGAACTTATAGGTGATCAGGCTCGCCATTGACGCGATCAGCGTGCCCAGCCCGCCGAGGTCTGTGCCTATGATGAGCGCGCTCGCGTTATCCGAGATCCCCGAAAGCAATATCGCTGCGGGAACGTTGCTTATCACCTGCGACAGCAGCACGGATATCACTACCTCGTTCCCCTGAAACACGCGCTGAAGGTTCTCCGAAAGTACGGGGATCGAGCCGAGATTTCCTACAAAAACAAAGAAAAAAACGAAGGTCAGAAGCAGCGAATAATCTGCTTTCAGAAACAGTTTTCTGTCAACTACCAGCACCGCTGCCGCAACGATAACAAGCAGTATCTTATCGTCCAGAATACGCAGTATCGTCAGCATATTCACCGCAAAGAGTATCACAAAGACGATCACCTTTGACCGTCCCTGTATTTTTGCCGTGCCGCTCGGCTTTTCCGTTTGCAGCTTTGGAAGGAACAGAAATACCGAGCATATCAGCATTATCAGCGACAGTGCGGAATATGGGAAGATGATCCCGAAAAACCCGGAGATCGAAAGGTTGAATTTTGAATATAAGTACAAATTCTGCGGATTTCCCATCGGAGTGAGCATACTTCCGAGATTGGCGGCGGCGGTCTCCAGAACAAGCAGTACGATCAAAGCACGCGCCTTTTTCTCACCGGATATGCTCTCGAACATGATCAGCGTGAACGGCACGATAGTTACAAGCGTAACGTCGTTGGTCAGCAGCATACTCATAAAAAAGCTCAGCAGTACGAGCACCAGTCCCACCGCTTTTATGCTGCGGAATTTTTTAAGCAGCGCCTCGCAGATCACCGTAAACGCGCCCGACTGACGGATCCCCGCGACGACCAGCATCAGGCAGAATAAAAGGATCAGAACCCGCAGATCAATATATCCCGCGTATGCGGCGGACGGCGGCACTATAAAGCAGGAAATGACCGCCAATATCCCCGATATGCAAAGCACGGCTTCCCTTTTGAAAAACTTTGCGATACTTTTCAATTAAACCCGACCCCCAATATATTATACTTTTTCAATCTTTTCATAAATTTCGGCTTTTTTATTATATCACAAATTCAAGCACCGCAGGCGCGGCGGCGCGAAGCGCCGAGTTTTCGCGGAGCGAAAACAATTTAATGATTCAATAAAATTGCCGCTTGGCGAAGCCAACAGCGACAAAGTCGCTGCGAAAGCCGCTTGCGGCTTTCTGGCAATGTTATTATATCACTATTCGAGGTTTTTTTCAATACTTTTTGATCTTTACATAGCAAAAACGCGGGCAGAAATTTTCAGCCCGCGTCCGATTTTATAGATGAAAAATATCCCCGCTGCCTAAAAAATTGACCGGCAGCGTTTTGCCGAAGGCATAATACGCTTACAGAAAAAATTTCCGGCGCAACCGCTTGACAATAATTTTGAGGCATTGCCTAAATTGTCTCCTCAAACGCGCGGCAGCTGTTTTTATTTTTAGCTCTGCAACCTTTTTTCATTATGCGTCGTGTTATATAAGAGGTGATCGGATGTGGAAGAATTTAAGCAGGAGCTGCCTGCAAAAGAACTTTTGGAAATGTATTCCTCGACCATTTATCGAATAGCTTATTCGCACACGCATAACAAAGCCGACGCGGAAGATATTACCCAAAATGTCTTTTTGAAATACATAAGCGCTGACAAAAAATGGCGCAGCGAGGAACACCGCAAAGCGTGGCTGATCCGCGTAGCGGTGAACTGCACAAACGATTTTGTGACCTCCGCGCATTACCGCCATAAAGCATACACGGAGGAGCTTCCCGATATAGGTGCGGAGGATCAGCGCGGGTTCGGGGAGAAAAGCGATGTTTATTACGCGGTGCAAAGTCTGCCTGAAAAATACAGGATCCCGATACACCTGTTCTATTACGAGGATATGTCGATAGCTGAGATCGCATCGGCGACCGCCACAAAAGAAGCTACGGTGAAATCACAGCTTTCGCGGGCACGCGATATGCTGAGAAAAATATTAAAGGAGGAATCCGTATGAATTTCAAAGAAGAATACACAGAGCTTCAAAACAATATTATACCCGATGCGGCGTTCCTCGAACAGCTCGCCGTGAAAATGGAGCAGGAAAAAATTCGACGCCGCAGGAAACCGCGTCTGGTTCTGATTTCGGCAGCGACATTTTGTACAAGCGCAGCGGCGGCGCTGATCGTGATATTCAGTCTTCCGAAGCCAGGGCCGGCTCCTGTAAAAACCAACACTAACAACAAGTTTTCTTATATTACCGGGATCTTTACGAACAAAGATCATTTCTCCGCTGACAGATCTATTCCCGAACAGCTCGCGCAAATGCTCTCCGAAAGTGAAACGGTGCTTTACAAAAGCGATGAGAACAAATTCGACAGGGACGGTATTCAGGACGAAGATCGGCGCATAGCTCTCTCGGAGAAAATAAGATATGCCCGGGAAATTGATTCGGCAACGGAGTCAACGCCCGTAAAACGTGCCGATCATTATATGATGGTTCTGGAAAACGGAGACGTGTTGAAATTTAGTATATCCGGGGATGTTCTTGCGGTCAACGATAAATTTTATAAGATCCCGTAATTTTTTGCAACCTTTTCTTATTCCGGATCGTGTTATAGTTGAAAAGCAAAAAATCAGAATTTCGGAGGTATACTATGAAAACCACAAAAACCTTAAAGGGACTGCTTGCGGGCACGCTTGCTCTGACGCTTTTGCTTACAGGCTGCTCGGGCGGAAACGAAAGCGGCTCGTCTTATTCCTCGGTAAGCGGACATACCGCTCCCGTTTCCACGCCGTCAAGTCAAACGACGGGCGGTTCCGGAATGCAGAGCTATGCAAAAACAGTTTCCGTCGCCGATATCAAGAGCGCATACGGAAGCTCGGAAAACAGCGGAATTATGACGCTGTATAACGTAGAGCCGGACGAAACGTTTGAATTCAGGTTTAAGACAAATTGGCTTGACGCGGACATCAGCTTAAATCCGATCGATATGGTGACTGTTCACACAGACCCCGCCTGCACGGAGCAAAGCCGTCTGTACACAAGAAATCTGTTTGACGAGGAAGATGGAACAACGCTCCGCGTTTCGCCTATCGGCGGCGTTCTTACCACGGACAGTGAAGAATATGGCATCATTGAAAACGACGTTGAGGTATGGGGCAACGCGTCGATGTATTACATCGCAGTATGGTACGATACCGAGGCTGAGGGATTTGTAAAGCTCGACAAGCCCGTAATTATCCCGTTTACGGTAAAGCACGAGCTTGGCATACCTACTGTAAAGGGAGTTGTGGACGCGACCGGCAGATTTAAGCTGACATGGAACGCTGTTGAGGGAGCGACGAGCTACAATATTTATTGGTTCGGAAACACCGTTCATAACCGCACAGGCGAGACAAACGATCCCGTGGCAGGCGCAGAGAGCGCGTTTGATGTGCACGGAGAATGTCATCTCCTCAAGGACTCGAGCACCACGGAAACAGAGTTCGACTGCTTTGCGGGAAAAGACCACGGTCTGGCGGTACTTTATCACAACGAGCTTGACGAAGACGATACCGATTATATTCTGGGACAGAACTATTCCGTGAACGGCTCTTATTTTGTGACCGCCGTTTTCGGAGAAAAGGAAAGCGGACTGTCTAATATCGTAAACACCGCGGAGCTTATTCTGCCGCATAAGATAGTTGAGGAACAAGACCCGATGTTCCAAAGATATGAAAGCGATGACGATCTGCCGCGAACCGTCAGTGTTCTGAACATTGATGGCTCCGTTACCGAACGAAATGTTATCTACAGGTTTCATTGGGGCAAAACGCTTCTGGGCACGGATTATCCTACATACCGCTACTCCGTTGAAGGCACGGCGATCACAGGCGAATGCAGTATGGAGATCGAAAACGGCGGTATGGAGCGCTACAGAAACAAGAAAGAGGGCGATGCTCCCTCAGGAGCCGTAGATAACTCATTTGGCAACTCCACCAAGGCAGAACCCGAAAACAACACCGC